>VBMA01000045.1 GCA_005878985.1 Methanobacteriota archaeon | reverse complement strand
ATTCCAGCCGGGGAGAGCCTCTCGATCCCGAAGCAGCCCGTATTGGGCGGGACTGGCGGCAACCCCTTCATCTGGGTTCAGTTCATGGACGCGAGCGGGAACGCGATGTCCGATGAGATCTTCCTCGGACGCTGCGTCCAAGGCATCTTCGCCACGGATGCGAGCTTCGTGATCCGGGCGCTCGCGACGGCCGACGTCACGGGTGGAACCTGCGACAACACAGGCTCGACGATCAGCCTGAGCGGCGAGTTGAGCCTATCCGGAGTCAACGCGCAGATCATCTTCCGAAACAACGACAACCCGGTCGGTGGTCCGCACGAGAACGACCAGCCCGTCAAGGTGAGCGTCGTGCTCATCCCGGCGGGCGAGTCGATCGAGTTCGCGAAACAACCGCCCCTCGGTGGAGTCGGCGGGAACCCGTGGATTTACCTCGAGTTCCTGAGCGCGAACGGCGAGCCCGTATCGGACAACTTCCTGTTGGGCCGATGCGTGCAGGACTTCTGAAACCCAACCCCCTTTCTTCATTTTTCGATTCGCCTAGCGAGAAGCAGCCGCGGGACCGCCGATCCGTCTTCGACGTGCGCCGATAGTCTCTTCGACACGCTTATATAGCGCTCGAATTGTCGCGGGCTCCATGCAGTTTCCGCTCCGCGAAAAAATCGCGGGCGAAATCGCCCTTTCGGACCAGCCGGGCAAGACGATGCGGAAGTGGCGGGAGGAACTGCGGATTTCACAGACCGAGCTCGCGACCCACATGCGCGTCTCGCCCTCCGTCATTTCCGATTATGAGGCGGGTCGTCGAACGTCGCCGGGCATCAAGACGATTCACCGGCTCGTGGACGCGCTCCTCGAGATCGACCAGAGGACCGGGCAAAAGCTCACGAAGCGGTTCCAGGAGTACTCCGACGTCATCCCATCGATGCGAGACTGGGCGGTCGGCGTCCGCGCGGCGGACTTTCTGCGGAAGATCGACGGGAAGCTGCTCACCCAGAAACTCAACACACGCCGGATCGTGAACGGATATACGGTGATTGATTCGATGAAGGCCATCACCACGTTGGACGCGAGCGACTACTTGCAGATCTATGGCTCCACGAGCGAACGGGCCCTCTTCTTCACCGGGGTGAAGTACGGACGTTCGCCGATGATCGCGATTAAGGCCCATCCGTTGAAACCCGCGATGGTCGTGTACGTGCAGCCGGAGAACATTGACGACCTGGCCGTCAAGTTGGCCGAGCTCGACAACATCCTCCTGGCGCGCACGGACCTCGAACAGGGAGAACTCATCTCGAGATTGGAGCGAATCGCATGAAGGCAGGCATCGTGAGCTACGGCGGGTACATCCCGCGGTACCGAATTCGACCGAAAGACATCGGCGTGGTGTGGGGCGCCGACGGCGAGGCGATGGGCCGCGGGCTGAACATCCGCGCGAAGAGCGTGCCCGGTCCCGACGAAGACGTGATCACGATCTCCGTCGAAGCCGCGCGGGCGTGCATGGCGAAAGTCGACATCGACCCCACCGAGATCGGCGCGATCTACGTCGGCTCCGAATCCCATCCGTACGCGGTCAAGCCCACGGCGACCATCGTCGCGGAAGCGATCGGTTCGGCCCCGGTCCTCACGGCCGCGGACTTCGAGTTCGCGTGCAAGGCCGGGACCGCCGCGATGCAGACGACGATGGGCCTGACCCTGTCGAAGATGATGAAGTACGGCCTCGCGATCGGTTCCGACACGAGCCAGGGCGCCCCGGGCGACGCGCTCGAGTACAGCGCCTCGGCCGGAGGGGCCGCCCTCCTCATCGGGACGGATCGCTCGGTCGCCGACATCAGCCACACTGTCTCCTACACCACGGACACGCCGGACTTCTGGCGCCGCGAGGGCCAGCGATACCCGAGCCACGGCGGACGCTTTACCGGCGAGCCGGCGTACTTCAAACACGTCGTCAATTGCGCCCAGCTCTTGTTCAAGAGAGCCGGCACGACCGCGGAGGATTACGACTACGCCGTCTTCCACCAGCCGAACGGCAAGTTCCCCGTCCGCGCGGCGAAGCAACTCGGATTCAAGGAGCCTCAGATCGACGCGGGCCTTTGCGTGCGGGACATCGGCAACACGTACAGCGGCGCGATCATGGTGGGCCTCTGCGCGATCCTGGACGAGGCCGAGGCGGGCGACCGCATCTTCGCGGTCGGCTACGGCAGCGGCGCGGGCTCCGACGGCTTCGACCTCACCGTGACCGACGAGATCTCGAAAATTCGTCGGGATGCCACGCCCTCGATCAAGGAGATGATCGCGGACCAGGTCTTCGTCGACTACGCGACCTACGCCAAGTACCGCGGGAAAATCCTGATGAGGGAGGCCTGAGTCGATGCGAGACGTCGCGGTCATCGGCGTCGGCGAGACGGAGTTCGGAGAACTCTGGGACCGTTCGTTCCGGGACCTCGGCATCGAGGCCGGGCTGAAGGCGATCCAGGACGCGAAGCTCCGCTCGGAGGACATTGACGCGGTGTACATCGGCAACATGTCCGCGGGGAAGTTCATCGACCAGGAGCACGTGTCCGCCCTCGTCGCCGATTACGCCGGCCTGGCGGACATGCACCTCCCGACGGTCCGCGTCGAAGGTGGCGGCGCGTGCGGGGCGATCGCCCTCCTACAAGGGCGCCTCGCGATCGCGTCCGGGATGTACGACATCGTGGTCGTCGGCGGCGCGGAGAAGATGACGGACGTCAGCGAGGTCCAGGCCGCGGAAATCCTGTCGTCAACGGCGGACCAGGAATGGGAGACCGTGTTCGGCGCGACGTTCGCCGGTCTGTACGCGATGATGGCCCGCCGTCACATGTACGAGTACCACACGACCCGAGAGCAGATGGCCGCCGTCGCGGTGAAGAATCACAAGAACGGCTCACTGAATCCGGAGGCCCAGTTTCAGAAGGAGATTACCCTCGAGACGGTGCTCCATGCGCCGTGGGTCGCGGAGCCGCTCGGGTTGTTCGACTGCGCGCCCCTGTCCGACGGCGCCGCGGCGGTCGTCCTGTGTGAGATGCAGAAGGCCCGCAAGTTCACGGACACGCCGATCCGCATCCTCGGGTCCGGCCAGGCGAGCGATTTCCTCGCACTCCACGACCGACGCGACCTCACGATGATGGATGCAACCGTCGTCGCGGGGAAGCGCGCGTTCCAGGAAGCACGACTCGAGCCGAAGGACGTACAGGTCGCCGAAGTGCACGACAACTTCACGATCTCCGAGATCCTCGCGATCGAAGACCTCCGGTTCGTCGAGAAGGGGAAAGGTGGCCCCGCGACCGCGGACGGCCTCACCGCGTTGAACGGAAAGATCTCCGTGAACACCTCGGGTGGCCTGAAGGCCCGCGGCCAACCGGTCGGCGCCACCGGAGTTGCGCAAGCGGTCGAGATCGTGAGGCAGCTTCGCGGGCAGGCCGGAAAACGCCAGGTCGTCGGAGCGCGCCGCGGGCTGACGCACACCCTGGGCGGCACCGGTGCAACCGCGGTCGTCCACATCTTCGAGCGGGGGGACTGAGATGGCCATCCCTCGCTTCTGGCGGGAGATTCAGAGCCGGTACAACCTGATTGGCACGAAGTGCGGGAGCTGCGGCAAGGTCGACTTTCCTCCGCGGGCCGTCTGCCCGACGTGCGGCCGCCGATCCGTCGGGAAGATGGAACGACTGCATCTCAAGGGCAAAGGCGCGGTCGTGACGTACACGGTGATCCACGATGCGCCGGCCCAGTTCGAGATGCAGAAGCCGTACGTGATGGCGATCATCCAGATGGACGAGGGGGTCCGACTCACCTCGCAGCTGATCGATGTCAAGCCGGAGAACGTGAAGATCGGGATGAAGGTCCAGGCCACATTCCGGAAGCTCGGCCAGGAAGGCGAGGCCGGCGTCATCCACTACGGCTACAAGTTCCGGCCCACCGCCTGAGCCCGCGGGCTTGACCGATCCAGGATCGAGGCCCACTGCTACGACTTGGACTCGGCGTCTCGCGCGACTTGCGGTGGCAGATGATGCCGAATTCCATAGCGGAGAAACGCGAGCAGGATGAACACCGCGTCTTCGCCCCGTGAGGTCAGGCGATACGCGACCTTTTCGTCGGCCACGAGGCGTTCCACGAGGCCTTCCTCCTGCATCTGTCGGAGTCGGCGGGCGAGGACCCGCGGCGTGAGCCCCGGATTGTTACGAAGGATCTGTCCGAACCGAGTCAGCTTCAGGAACGCCATGTCGCGCAGGATGAGCAGCGTCCACTTGCGCCCCAGCCACTTGACGCTCTCCCGGATCGGATCGGCTTGGTATGCCAGCAGCGGATAGATCCTCCGCTCGTCCTCCGCGTGAGTCCGCGTTCGCGCCACTATCCGTTCGGCCCCTGCCAGGCCTATATACTATCCAATGGATATCAGTTTGCGCGACCGCGAGAGAGTCGACCATGGCACGGAAGAGGATTTCAAAGGAAGCGGATCGGGACGGATCGATGGCGTTCTCGGAGTTCTCGAGCACGGAACCCGCCGTCACGCGGAACTTCTTGGAGAAAGTCTTCGGCTGGCGGTTCGAGTCCGTGAAGTTCCCGATGGGCGAGTACCTGTCGTTCCGGACGCCGGGCGGCGGCCAAGGCGGGATCCGGCCGACGCAGGCGAAGGAATCGCCGGGAAGCACGAGCTACGTGCGCGTCGACGACCTCGATGCGGCGCGCAAGAAGATCGAGCGGGCGGGTGGCGAGATTGTCCTTCCCCGCGTGGACGTCCCGGGCATGGGGAGCTTCTTCTGGTTCCGCGCGCCCGGCGGTCCGATCCTCGCGGCATGGCAGGACGCACCCGCGTTGCCGACGGAGCGTGAGTGAATGGCG
>VBMA01000044.1 GCA_005878985.1 Methanobacteriota archaeon | reverse complement strand
AGGATCTTCGGGCCCGAGATGCCGTCGAGCACCGCACGGACAATCGCGACGTCCTCGGCGATCGACAGCAGGCCGAGGGTCGGGGTCGCGGTCGTGAACCCGTCCTTCTGGAGCCCTGCGACGACCATGTCCCAGCCGGGCGCCGAGGCCCAGGCGCCATGGACGAGGACGATCGTGGGCCTCTCGGAATTGTCGGCGCGCGCAATCGCCGGTAGGATCGACACGATCAGCACCGCCGCGATCACGATCACGAGCCTAAGCAGCCGTGGCCTGACGGAACCGCGAGCGGCGCTTTTGGCGAGTCGAGCGAATGAGGCGTTCATACAAGAACCTTTGACGGCCTGATTGCATCGCGTCTATAAAGGGGAGACCGACAGGGACTACGTAGAAAGGAGCTGGCACGTTCGAAACTTGATGAAGGCTCTGCGAACCCACGCGGTATCTCCCGGCGGGGAGCGAGCGGTGCACGACGTCTGCCACCGGGCTGTTCCGGTCAATGGATACGCGACTGGGTACTCGCAGACGACGCGGGATTCGATCGCCCGGCGAGGATGGAGGCGAGCGCGGTGGCGCCTCCGAGGACCATCAGCACGAGACCGACAGGCCCCGCTTGGTTACCGTACGTTCCGTTCCCCGAGGAGAGAAGGAAAAAACTCCCGAGTAGAAAGGCTGCTCCAATGGCCAGCACGGAGTCCCCCAAAACAAATCAGAGAATCCGATCCGACCGGAACCTCAGTTCGTCCATGACAGGAAGAGTCTCAAGCACGAACAAGAAACCGCCGAATCATTTCCAAGTCGGGAGTCTGTGGGTGGATGCTCCCGGCGGGTAGTCAACCCCCGGACATTAGCGCGAGCAGTCAGCTCAAAGGCGTTAAGAACGGTGAAGGCCGCAGAAGCGATCGCCTCGGAGGCAGCTCTCGGAGAATCCACTCCCGAATTAGCCTGCGGCCGAACCAGAGCCCGAGCCCCCGCCGGAAGAATTGCCGCCCGAGGATGAGGACGACCTCTGACCTCGGGCGCCCGACGAAAATTGAAGCATAACTTTGAAGCTGGCAAAACTCGTCTATAGTGACGTGCAATGGAGGATGAGTTCCGCGGGCATAGCCATCCTCGTGGGACTGGTTTTGATGAGTCCGTTGGCCGCGCCCGCCCCGATCGTCCCTGCCGCCTTCGCCTCCCATCCAGTCATCTATATCGACGGAGATGCCGGGTTCACACCCGCGAATGGGGTGACTGGGGGGTCAGGGATCGAAGGAGACCCATACGTCATCGAAGGATGGACCATCGACCCGACGGTTCCACCAATCTCCGGCACATGGCCGGTGGGCTCGGGCATTTGGATTCAGAACACGCGTTCTTCATTCGTCCTTCGAAACGTCCGCGTGGCGACGACGTTGACCGAGGTCCCATATGGGACTCAAGCCCTGACACTTTCGAACGTTTCGAACGCCGTCTTGGAGTCGGTCGAGGTCGAGAAAACCGCGCGGGCCGTCCAGCTTCTGGCATCGGAGAACGTGAGTCTGCGCGGGCTCGACCTCCATCACAACCCGTGGAGCGGTGTGAGCGTCCTAGACTCGAAGCAGACTTCGATTCGCAACAGCCGGATCCTCGACGGGGTCGACATATCCGGCTCATCCCACGTCGAGGTCATCGACACCGGGATGAATCGAGGACTTGGGGTAGGTGACTCTGATCAGGTTGTGCTCGAGGAAAACTTCTGGATCCCTGATCTCGATCAGCGGATCCCGGAAGGGCTCAGCATCCGCGCTGGAGGGGCGACGAACGTCACGATTCGCGGCAACGGCGTCGCGGGCGCTCCAATCGATCAAATATGGGTGGGAAACTCAACCGAGGTCCTCGTCGAAGGAAACCTCCTCCTAGGTCCGAGCTACGGCTCCGGGTTCCGATGCAGCATCTGCATCTCCGGCTCCGTGGAGACGGTGGTCCGCCAGAACACGATGCAAGGCGAGGGCATCCTACTGGCCGGCGATCGCCTCGAACATTATCTGATGAACGATATCTCCCCGGACAACCTCGTCGGCGGCCTGCCCATCCGGTTTTTCCGAGATTGCCACGATCTTCAGATCGGCGGAATACGCGTTGGCCAGATCCTCATCGCGTTCTGCTCAAATGTGACTCTCGCGAACCTCGAGTTCTCCGGGATCGCGGTTCCGATCCAACTGGCCTTCGTGATGGGCGCCCACGTGTCGAATGTTTCCGTCATCTCCTCGTCCCAAGGAATCCGCGCCTTCCGATCTAAGACGCTCGACATCCGAGAGAACCGGTTCCAGACGACCTTTGAATCTGTGGTCCTACAGTGGTCTGACGGGGTGCGGATCGAATCGAACAACGTGACGTCGGAAGAGGGCACTGCGTTCGTATTTTGGGGCGCAAGGGATGCCGCGGTCGCCTTCAATACCGTGGACGCGTGGCGGATCGCCCATCTGGATGAAAGCCAGAATGTCACGTTCCACGCGAACGACTTCGTCCACTTCCAGTACCGCGCCTTCGTGCAGGATTCCTCGGCGATTGCTTGGGATTCGGGATACCCGGGAGGAGGAAACTTCTGGTCCGGCTATTCCGGCGTCGATGAGTGCTCCGGTCCCGCGCAGCAAGATTGCGGCACCCCCGACGGATTTGGCGATACGCCCGTTTCCATTGATGCAGCGAACGCGGACCGCTATCCGCTCATGAACCCGTGGGTTCCGCCACAAGCCGTGGGCGAGTTGCCACAGTCCTCCGGGCTCGCCCTCGTCTTTGCCGTCGTCTTCTCCGTCCTCGCAACGGCCGTCGGGTTGGGAGCGTTCCTCAAGTATCGCGCGCGACCCCCGAGACGGGTTCGGGTCGGCGGGAGCCCTCCGTAAGCTTAGGGCGGCTACTCGCTCCCGGCGCGGTGCCAACTAACGCTAGGTCTTACTCCCGCGTGCCCTGCGACCGCACGACGGGACCTCGAACGTGGCCGTTCCACGAATACCAACGAATCCGATTCTAGCGGAATGCAACGAACATCGCGTCGCGCTAGTTGAGGATTTGGCGGGATACCGCCGTTTCCGCGGCAAGGCGAATGAGCGAGGTTGCGGAGTTTGTTGGGGCACTGTCAGTTCCTAAGCTAAAGGGGGGCATGGCCAAGGTGAGCCTTTGAGTTTTCGGGACAACGTGAGAACAAATCGGCGCTTCGGTAGGCTTTTGGTGCTTACAGAGTCCAAACCCCATCCAGAGATTTGGGTGATCGATCAGATTCCGACCTCGGGGCCTGCTCGAGCGTTTATTCAGGCTGGTCCATTCTCCGTGGACTTGACCCTGGTCGTGAAACCCGCGGTGTCTTTGTGGTCGAACTGCAAGTGGGTGTCATGCAGGGAGATCTTCTTGATCCGAGTCACCACCGAGCGCTTCCAGCTAATCCCGTTCGGCAGGACGATCTCTCCCCTGAACTTCTCTCCCGTGACGGGGTTCAAGATGTAATCGCTCTGAACCTCCCCGATGCCCTCGACCTTGAACGATGCGACGTACTCCCCGTACCTCCAATCAATCTTGGCTCGTTTCGTTGGCAGGAGCGTGGCGATCGTCTTCCGAAGAATCGCTGAGGAGCCGCCGTGCTCCCCGCTCCCGATCTCCTCGAGGGCTTTGACTTGGGCCGGAGTCGCGGACGGATCAATGTATTGCCGCGCAATTCCATTCCCTTCATGAATGGCTTTGGGCCACCAGTAGCCCACAGCATATGTTACGCCATCAAGCCTTGTTTCGCCGAACTTCCCCTCGCGAATGTGATGCCCCACGAATGCCTCGCAATTTCCCGTAGTTGGATATCCGTTGAAGTTGCACGGGCATCCGTACGCACAACTGCAGGCTTGGATCACTTCGGCATCTAAGGACCATTTCGTCGGCAACCGCTCGCCCCTTCCGCCGATGGGCAACGGCACTCTGAGCATATATCATCGCCGCGGAGAAGGTTCGTGGGCCGCTGATTTTCCGAGTCAGATTCGGTTCCCCACCACGAGTTCGAAGCCCACCCGGGGCTTCCCGGAAAACAAGTGCGATTCCCTCAGATGGCTTTGAACTCAAGGTGTCGGGAGGTGGACCGTCGGTCTGCCAACTGTCTCCACTTGGCGTTCAGCGCAGGGAGGCGACGAAGGCGATCTCTCGGGGCGATAGCCGCGCCACTAGGCAGTCGCCCGGAGCCCTTTTGCCCGCTGGATCCCGGATCGGCCCACGATTGTCGCGACAATCGCAGGTATCACATAGGGCCCAAGCGTAAAGAGAAGACTCCCGACGACCGGAATGCCCCGCTGGGCCCACATCCACCCAATCGCGAGGTAGTACGGGACGGCGGCGAGAGTCGAAATCAGGCTCGACCAAAGCGCCCACATCTGCGCTCGCCGCAGGGCGTACCACGCGACGCCGATTTGGAGGACGGCGAAGCTCATCATGAACGCGCACATCGTGTCCATGAACGCGACAAGGAATGCTGCCATGGCCGGGTCCGAACGTTCGATGTCGGATAGGCAGCGCCCCAGGAAGGCGCAGTGGTCCGCTCCCTCGCCGAGGACGAGCTGACCTCCCAACGACGCGGCACCAAACAGGTGCAGCGTGATCGGCACCGCGACCGCGAGAACGAAGTTCAGCCCTCCGATGATGAGGAACAGCAGGACAGCGACCCCCAATCGGCTTTTCCAGCGAAACGGAGGCCTTGGCGCGTTGGCAGGCGGTCCTCGATCGCTCGCGACCCTCACACCAGAACGGTTCGCGTCCATGGCGTGACCGAGCTGGTGTACCGCATAAAGGCCTTGCGGGGGCAACGGGGTGCCCGTCGGGCGAGAAAACCCACTTGCTAAAGATTTGGACGAACCAACGATTCTTCGCCGGAGAGGGTCGGTATCAAACCGTACAGATGTCAACCCCCCGCCCCCGTCGGGCGGTCTTCAAGCACGAACTGCTACCGGAAAGACGACCTAACGTTAGGCTGCTCCCGCGGACATTAGGACCTGCTACCGGAAAATCGACCTAATGTTAGGATGCTCCCGGCGGGGTGCCGCCTAGCGCTAGGTTGTTCTCCCGCAAGTTCTGCAAGCGCAGGCCAGGTCGCCGGCTGCACGAGGGAACGCCCATCGGCTTTTTTGCCTAAACGACGTTGCGTCGCATGTCGCACCATGGCCGATGCCAAGAGTATCACCTTCCGCCCTGCCGTGCCCTCGGACGCACAGGTCGTCGCCGCCATCGTGAACGGCGCCTATCGTGGCGACGCCACGGGCCGCGGCTGGACAAGCGAGGCGGATTTCATCGCCGGCCCGCGCATCGACGAGGCGGGGTTCCTTGCGCTCCTCGCTAAGGATGCGAGCGTTGTCCTCCTCGGGCTGCGCGATGGCGACATTGTCGGCTGCGTCCACCTCGAGGGCAGCGAGGACGGGGTGGCCTTCCTCGGCCTGCTCTCCGTCCGCGTTACCGAACAAGGCTCGGGGCTCGGGCGCGCGCTCGTCGCGGGGGCCGAGGACTACGCGCGGCGCGAACTTGGCGCGCGCGTCATCGCGATGTACGTCCTGACGGTGCGGCGCGAACTACTAGCTTGGTACGAGCGCCGCGGTTACCGGCGGACCGGCGACATCGTGCCTTTCCATTCCCCTCCGGGCCAACGATTCCTCCGGGGCCCGCTCGAGTTCGAGCGGCTTGAAAAGCGACTCGCTTGACCGTGACATAGGCTCCAGCGCAGCGCTCTTGGGCCCGCAACATGCCCTCAGCGAACCTGTCATGCCGTGAAGCGCTGGCCTGCAAATTCAGTGGACCAAAGTCTTTTGGCCTGCAATTTCGGGGGCCAAAATGGATTTGGTTCCGAGATTCGCCTCGTCGCTCTTCGTCTCCGTCCGTCACTCCGTGCCGCTCGGCGCGCGTCTTTCCCCCTTTGCTGTGGAGGTCCGACAACGCTCTTTGACGCGGAAGAACGCCTTCTAAAACGCTCCGTAAGGCTCCTAGATGCCCTAGAATTGATTTGGACCACAAACGGATGTCTGAGACCAGGGGTTCGTACCGTTTCCAGCACGGCTCCGGGGCAAGGCAAAGGTGTCGGGGAAGAGCCGCCGTTTCCTCGCCCTGTTACGAAGGGCCTGGGGCAGTCCCACATTGTGGGTGGCAGCTACGTATATGTGGCTGCGCCGATCGGACCTGGGCTGTCTGAGAGAACGAACTGGGAAAGAAGGGGAGACAAGAAGGATCTGCTACCGGAAAATCGACTTCGTATTAGGATGCTCCCGGCGGGAAGTCGGTAAATTGGCAAGCGAACCCGGCAAGCCCATCAAGAGATATGCCAGTGGAAAGTTTCTACCGACATGTGCAAGGCGGCCTACTCGGGTCAGTTCCGATTCGTGTGACCTTTCGATGAATCGTCAAGTTTCGAACGGATGTGCTTGGGGCTCGTCCCTCGATGGACTGGCCATCTGGGATCGATACGCCCCATCGGTTTCATGAGCTGTCGGCTCTTTGCCCAGCTTCGGCACGTTGGATGGAACATCACGGCCACGCGAAGCAAATGCCAATGGTCGCGCGATCCGAGGAGGGCAAGCTGGTCCTGCAGATTCGCGACTACCTGCCTCCCGACTGCAGCGACCGGGTCGAGGCCCGCCTTCTCGAGGTACCCGGCGTTCGCGCGGCCTCCCTGAATCCGATGATGGGCACGGTCACGGTCACTCTGGCCCCTGAGGGGTCATCTGAGGCAGTTGGGCAACGCCTCCGAGAAATCGGCGTCGAGTGCGGTGCGCGCCCCTCTACAATGCAGATCGCCGAGGCGGAGCACTGGGCCCACGCGACTGGCCGGCCCGCGGAGCACAACCACAATGCGATGATGGAGCAGGAGATGCGTCGGCGGTTCTTCGTCGTCCTCGGGCTCGCGATTCCCGTCCTGATCCTCTCGCCGACCATCCAGTCCTGGGCCGGTTTCCGCCTTCCGGATATCCTCGGACTCAACGTCGTCCTCGTGGTCCTCGCCTCGATCATCGTCTTGTACGGCGGCGTGCCGTTTTACCGGGGCGCTGCGACCGCGCTCCGTGCCCGTACGGCCGACATGGACGTCCTCGTGAGCCTCGCGGTCCTCTCGGGCTACCTGTACAGCGTGGGCGCGACCTTCCTATTCGCAGCTTCGGACTTCTACTGGGAGGTCTCGACCCTCGTGCTCTTCCTCCTCTTCGGACACTGGATGGAGATGCGCTCCGTCCGCGGTGCCTCCGGAGCGTTGCGGGAGCTCGTGAAGCTCATCCCGCCGTCCGCGAACCGCGTGAAGGCCGATGGCTCGATCGAGGTGGTCGAGACGGCCCTCCTGGCCCTCGGCGACGTTGTCCTCGTGCGACCCGGCGAGAAGGTCCCAATCGATGGCGTCGTGCTGGAAGGTGCGAGTTCTGTGAACGAGGCCCTCGTCACTGGGGAATCGAAACCCGTGTCGAAAGGTCCTGGAGACAATGTCCTTGGCGGAACGATTAACGGGGAAGGCGTGCTCCGCGTGCGCGTCACGAAGACGGGCGAGGAGACGGCGCTCGCACAGATCGTCAACCTCGTACGCGAAGCGCAAGAATCCAAGCCGCGAGTGCAACGCCTCGCGGACCGCGCGGCGACGGCCCTCACGTTGATCGCCGTGAGCCTCGGCGTCGTGACGTTCGCGTATTGGTTCGGCGTAGCGAGGGCGGATAGCCTCTTCGCGCTCACGTTGATGATCACGGTGTTCGTGATCGCGTGCCCGCACGCCCTCGGCCTCGCCATCCCCACGGTCACCGTGATCTCGACGACGATGGGTGCGCAGCGAGGGCTCCTGATCCGCAACGCGGACGGCCTCGAGGCCGCTAAGGATCTGGACACCGTCCTCTTTGACAAGACGGGCACCTTGACGACGGGCCGGTTCGGCGTCACCGATGTCGTCCCGTTCGGCTCCTGGTCGGAGGCCGACATGCTCCGGCTCGCCGCCGGCGTGGAGCGGAACTCGGAGCACGTCATCGCGAAGGCGATCGTGGCTCACACGGAATCTCGGGGGCTCGCTCTGCCCGAGGTCGTCGACTTCACTGCCCTCCCCGGGAAAGGCGCCCGCGCGAAGGCGGAAAGACACTCGGTCGTCCTCGGGAATCGCGCTTTGCTCAAGGACCTCGGCCTCGAACCGCCCGCGGAAGCGGATCGCCTCGCGGCCCAGGGCAAGACGACCGTCCACGCGGTCATCGACGACCGCCTGGCTGGCGTTATCGCACTCGCCGACCTGATCCGGGACGAATCGCGTGAGGCCGTCGCCGATCTCAAGACGATGGGAATCGGCGTCGCGATGCTGACGGGGGACAACCGGGCCACGGCCGCTTACGTCGCCGGTCAGCTCGGCCTCGACACGTTCTTCGCGGAAGTCTTGCCCGGCGACAAGGCCGCCGCGGTCGAGCGGCTGCAGAAGCGGGGGCAGCGGGTCGCCATGGTCGGGGACGGCGTGAACGACGCGCCGGCCCTCGTCCAAGCGGACGTCGGCATCGCGATCGGTGCGGGGACGGACGTGGCGATGGAGTCCGCGGACATCGTCCTCGTCCGGAACGATCCGAGGGACGTCGTTCGCCTGATCCGATTGAGCCGGCTCACGTCGAGTAAGATGCGGCAGAACCTCGTTTGGGCGACGGGCTACAATGCCGTCGCGTTGCCCCTCGCCGCGGGAGTCGGCGTGCCGGTGGGAATCGTCCTACGACCCGAGTGGGGGGCGCTCTTCATGGCCGCCTCAAGCGTGATCGTGGTGACGAACGCGCTCCTCATGAGGCGTAAGGCCGTGTGACTGTTCACGTCGAACCACGTCGAGCACGAAGGCGGCTGTGACGACCAGGCCGGCGTGGAGGAACTGGCCCCAGACCTTGTACAAGCCGGGAGTGGGGAACGTCGTCTCAAAGGCTACGTCCGGACCGCCCCGCCAGGATGGATCGACCTCCCGGGTGGGATGGACATGGACGAATGTCTGAGCGTCCTGTCGGATTACGACGCAATGGCCACCTGCAGCCATGAGGGGTTCAAGGTCTCTCACCGGACTCCCGTCCGCACGGGCGAGCGAAAACGTTAGGACAACGGTTCTCTCCGCCGCGACTTCG
>VBMA01000013.1 GCA_005878985.1 Methanobacteriota archaeon | reverse complement strand
GCAGACGATCCGCAACGCGCTCGGGCCGATGATGGTCGGCATGTTCTCCGGAGCGCGTCCGCATGTCCCTGTCGAGACCGCGGAGCAGGTCGCGAACGAGGCGCGCTCGCTGAACGCGGACGTGCTCATCGGTCTGGGCGGAGGGAGTCCGATCGGGACCGCGAAAGCGGCCGTCTCCCGCTTGGCAGACGGGGCCACGGCCGGCGACGTTCGCTGGATCGTGGCGGCAATCCCGACCACGTACTCGGGATCCGAAGTCACACCCGTCTTCGGCACGACCGATGTCGCTCGTGGCCGCAAAGAGGTCGTCCGGAATCCCGGAATCAGGCCCCGATTGGTGCTGTACGATCCCGAGCTGGCCATCGACACCCCGCCCGATTTGACCGCCGGCACTGGAATCAACGCTCTCGCCCACTGTGTCGAGGGCCTGTACTCGAGTGACGCGGGCGACGAAGAGCGCGCCATGGCCGTCCGCGCGGCAACCCTTCTCGTCGAGCTTTTGCCAAAGGCGTTCGCACGGCCCGACGAGTTGGCGCACCGCTACCACCTGTTCGAGGGGTCGATGCTCGCGGGGTTGGTGCTCGCGCGGGCGGGAATGGGGGTCCACCATGGACTTTGCCACGTACTCGGCGGGCGGTATAACGCGCCGCACGGAGTGCTGAACGCGATCATGCTCCCTCACGCGATGCGGTTCAATCTCCCCGTCGCCGGACCGACCTACGCGCAGTTGGCGCCTGTGTTCGGCTTAAAGGCCGCGGATTCACCGAGGACGGGAGAAGCCGTCTGCCGGGCCGTGACGGACTTCATTCGTCAGTTCCGGCTGCCTCAGCGCCTCCGGGAAATCGGGATCCCGAAGACCGACTTGCCCGCCGTTGCTGCAGACGCGCTCCAAAGTCAATCGGTCCGCCGCAACCCGCGTCCGCTGCGCGACGCCCGAGATGCCCTTCAGATTCTCGAGGCCGCATGGTAGACTAACGCGATCGACCGAGCGCCAACCGAGCTACGATCCTTTCCAAGAACTCCGGATGAAGTCGCGCACTTGCTCCAGATTGTGGACCGTCCCTTTCGCCTCGCCTCTCGGCTCTTCCGGCGCTCCGGGCCGTTGCATCAGAAGGGAAGGCATCCCGGTCAATGACGCCCCAACGATGTCCTCCGCGTAAGAACTTCCGACATGAAGCACGTTCGCGGCGGGGAGACCCAAGTAGCGGACCGCCCTCTGGAACAGCGAAGGGTCCGGCTTGTAACGCTGCTCCTCGTCCGACGTGATGATGAATGTGAAGCTCAGACCGTTCCGCTGCAGCGCCTCCAACAGCGCGGTTGTGTCCATGTTCGAGACCACCGCGACCGGAACCTCTTGCTCGAGGTCCCGGAGAACGGCCGATACCTCCGGGTATGCGCTCGAGCTCCGATATTCATGGAACACCGCATCGATGCACCCGTCAACGTCATTCGCGATCCCAAGGGCCTCGAAGAAGTCCTGAATCGTCTTCCGGTGGACTTCTCGGAAGGAGAGGAACGGATTGGCCCGGATATACTTCCGAAAGGTGTCTCGCCAGAGATCTTCGGGCGACCGCGCGTTATGGTCTCCGTTGTGTTCCGAGACAATTTTTCGCAGCGCGTTTGGGAGTTGGGCCGGACCCCCGCGCAGGAGACAGCCGAATGCGTCGACTGTGAGACCTCGGAAGCCGCGCAGGTTATTCTCTGCAACGACCACTCGAGTCCGGGAGGATGGCGGTTCCATCAAACCGCGCGAGACGTCTTGAAGCTAATAAAGTCCGCGACCGCACGACACCTCGCGTCCTCCATGCAAACCGATGCCGCGAATCGGCGCAAGGTTAAAGAAGCCTGCCCACGCTGCATATGCGAGGGAGGAAACGACATGGTGATGACGGGGAGCATGGCGAAGTATACGAAGGGCAACCTGCTCCTGATTGACGACCGGCCGATCCGGTACGCGATGTCGAACATCTACGAGATCGGAGCGACGTGGCCGAAGTCGTACGACCGGGTCGTGATCGGCAAGAACGGGCCCTACGTGCTCGCGTGCTTCCGCGCCGAAGGCGAAGACGCGTCGTGGTGGTACATGCCGCACGACGAATACCTCTTGCTCGTCGAAGGCGAGGTGCGCGTCGACTACATCGAGCCGCGGGACCAACTCAAGCCGGGACCCCACAAGAACGTCACGGGCACGGACATGGGTCACATGGTCCTGCGCGACGGCAGCCTGGCCTCCTTGCCGGCCCGCGTGGCGTACCGGATGCGCGCCCCAAAGAAGTCCTTGGTCCTCTTGCAGACGAAGCACAGCGAATGGCTGACGTACGCGTGGGAAGAGATCTGTCTTACGGAGGAGTGACGATGGTCACGCAACAGAAAGCGTTGGTAGAGTCCGGGCGGGCGAACGACCTCGGCTACAAGACGTTCCGCCTCGGCGGGTACGAGTTCGAGCGGAACGCGTACTTCACGATTATCCGCTATCCGGGCGGCGAGTACCACATCCCCGTCGGCGAGTTCATGCGCGCGGTCCAGCGGGACATCGGCTGGAACTTCTTCTACGGCATGGTGAAGTTCGACGAGGTCTTCGGCACGTTCAACTTCTACGAGAAAGGCGTCGACATGTTCCTCGGGAAGTACAACGACGCGTGGCAGAAGTCCGGGAAGCACTATAGCGAGATGTTCCCGAACGAGAAGATCAGCGCCACGTTCAAGGCGATCCTCGAGGACTGGGTCCCACCGGATTTCAATCCGTGGGCCGCGCCGCGGGAGACCGGGAGCCCCTTCGGCCGGAAGCGCGGCGGTCCCCACCCTGCGATCTTTCGGAAGCGGATCGTGACAACGACGATGATCAAGACCCAGCGAACGGACGAGACGCATCCGGTCAACGAGGCGTTCCAAGACCTTCGCGGGAAGGACGGCGAGATGAAGATCAAACCAGAATACGCCGAGCGGTTCGGGCTGCTCAACCTGTACGAGTACCTCGCGCGGAACGACGTGACGTGGAACCCGGAGATCGTTTCCGCGGTCGAGTACAGCCTGTTCTGCCCGACAACGGAGGAATACATCCTGCCGATCACCCACGGCAACGACCGCGTCGAGTGGTTCCTCTTGCTGAACGGGCAGATCTCGATGGAGGTCCGCGACCGGGACACGGGGATCCTGCTCGCGTACCTTCACATGAAGCCGGGCGACTGCACCGCGATGCCCGCAGACATCTCCCACAACCTGTGGGCCCCCGAGCGGTCCATGCTGCTCGTGTGGGAGAACGGGAATCCGCAGCTCCCCGAGCTCATCCGCCTGGGCAAGACTCCGACCGCGCCGTTGGAGGAGTTCGGTCTCAAGTAGACGTTGGCGCAGACGGTTTGCCGCACCGGGTCCATGCCCAGCCCTCTCGTCAATCGGTATGCGATCTATCTCCAGGTCCCAGACCATGGAAAGGTCCAGCAATCCATCGCGCGGGAGCCCAGCCTCCTCATGGCGGTCGAGAACTGCCTGAACGCGTACCAGGCCACCGGGCACACCGGCTTCGTGATCGATGACACGCGGGCCCACCGCGAGTTCCGCGTCGAGCGGGAGATCCTGCTCCAACTGCTCTTCCTTCGACATCAGGACCGGACCCGCTATTTCGAAATCCTGAACCGGTTGGATCGACAAGGAGGGCAAGACGAGCTCGTTTCGTTCCTCGCAGCGCACGCCCGAATTTGAATCGTGGCGTTGGATGTCTCTTAGCCCGGAGCCGTCGAAAGGGATTTGAGCACCCCGGCGCCTGTAGCGTATTCCACGCATGGTGCTCGCCGACCGCTTCCAATCGCTCCAGGCCGAGATGGAGAGCCGCCTCTACGAGCGACGCGAGGAGATCGAGGGGCTGATCCTCGCCCTCCTGGCCCGCCAGCACATCCTGCTCGTCGGTCCGAAGGGGGCGGCGAAGAGCATGATGATCCGCATGCTCGCGAACTCAATCCAGGGGGCGCGCTACTTCGAGCGGCTCCTGACGCGGTTCACGTTGCCCGACGAGCTGTTCGGCCCGGTCTCGATCTCCGCCCTCAAGCAGGACCGATTCTCGCGGATCACCCGAGGATACCTGCCCGAGGCCCACTTCGCGTTCCTCGACGAACTGTGGAAGGCGAACAGCTCGATTCTGAACAGCCTGTTGGCCATCATCAACGAACGGCTCTTCTACAACGACGGAGAGGTGATCCAGTGTCCGCTGGAGACGATGATGGGCGCCTCCGCCGAGCTGCCGCAAGAAGAGGCGCTGTCCGCCTTGTACGACCGCTTCCTGCTGCGGTACCGGGTCGAGTACATCGCCGAGGACGGTCACCTGCTCGAGATGATGGCGGACAACCGGCCTCCGGTCTTGTCGACCCGGATCACCTTGGATGAGATCCACGCCGCCCGCGATGCGGTGGCCGCCGTCGAGTTCGACCGGCCGCTCCTCGAATCGATCGCGAAGATCCGACGTCGACTCGAGGCCGAAGGCTTGACGTTATCCGACCGCCGGTACAAGGAGAGCCTCTCGATCGTCCGCGCGAAAGCGTGGCTCCAGGGCCGCGCCTACGCGGTCGAGGACGACCTCGCGGTGCTCGCGAACGTCCTCTGGGACGATCCCGCGTCCGAGCCGATGGTCCGAGGCCTCGTCCTCGACGTGGCGAATCCGCATGACAAGCGCGCGCGGGAGATCATGGACGCGCTCCAAGTCGCGCTGACGAACCTGCAAGGCCTCGACGATCCGCGGGACCGCACGATGGCGGCCGTCGAATTCCTCAGCAAGCTTCGAACCGCGAAAGCCGAACTGCAAGGCTTCCGCGAGCGGCTCCGACGGCGCGAGGCGGACGAATCCCAGCTCGTGTTCTTCCTCGGTGAGACCGACCGATACGAGGTCCTCGTGAAACGCGAGTATCTGGAGACTAGCTAGGGGGTTCGGTCGTGACGTTCGGGCCGTCCGCACCGGCCATCTCGAGGAGCACGATCGTTCACGACCCGTTCGACGAAGAAGCGTTCGACGAAATCTTGCCGAAGGCGGCCGGCCTGCGTCTCCTTCTGGCGGAGAGCGAAGTCCCCCTCGCGCAACAACTTGCGTTCGACCTGTTCTGCTCGTTCTACAAGTACGTCGTCAAGCTTCGGTCGCCGGCCGAAATCGCGCCTGAGTGTCAGGGTCATCGAGACCTCTTGAGCCGGGCGCTTGATCTGCGGGAGCACGAGAAGCTGAGGGCCTTCACGCGGTTGAAGCCCACGGAGACCGCCCTGGCCACCGAACTCGTTCTGGACGCCCTCCTCAAGGAAATGGCCCAGGTACCTCCCGCCTCCGCGGACGCCGTCGCGGGCGGAGAGGCTAGGGAATCGTCATCCGAGTCGGCCGAAAGCGTGACGACCCAGCGGCTTCGCGAGGTGATAAAAGACGCCCGCGAGGATCTGCAGAGCGTCACGGAACTCATCGCGGCATGGTCCTCGGGCCCGGGCCAGGAGACCCGACTGCCGGCGGAGCTGAAACTGCGCCTCATGCGGGAGGTCGTCCGCAACCCGCGGCTCCGGATGATCGCCCTCCTGTTCGGCCGCTATCGACGGCTGGGTCTCCGGGAACGAACTCTTCCGGCGATGCGCGCCAGTCAGGAGGTCGTCGACTTCATCCAAGGCGGCGACGTCGCTCGAGCCCTCGCCGGGGAACTCTCCAGCTTCGCGATGGAGGAACGGGAAGACCTGTTCTACGCGAAGGTCGTCACTCACTCCCTTCTCATCTACGAGCTGTGGCGCCGCGAGGAGGAACCGCGGGCGGTTTACCTCTGTATCGACAACTCAGGGAGCATGGCAGGCGAGAAGGAAGTGTGGGCCAAGGCGTCCGCGCTCGCCCTCGCCCATCTTGCGTTGGCCGAGGATCGCCCGGTCGAGGTCGTCCTCTTCGGAGACGCCGCGGATCCGCTTCGGGTCGTCGCGATGCACCCGACGGACGATGCGTCGACGCGGCTCGAGAAGCTCCTCGACGTGGCCTCGTACTTCCTGGGAGGCGGGACGGATTTCGTGAAGCCCCTGTCCCACGTGCTCGACACGCTCGAAGCGGGACATCACACGGGCAGCGATCTCTTGTTCGTTTCCGACGGGCTGTGCCCCATCCCGGAGGACTTTGTTCGGCGGTTCCGAGAGGCGAAAGAGCGCTACGACCTCCGCATGACGGCGGTATTGATCGGCGAGGAGCCGTTCGCCTTGAGCGAGATCTCGGACACCGTCCATCGCCTGGACGAAGCGTTGCAGGCCGGAGAGGCTCTGGCCGCGCACTTCGCCTCCGCATTTCTCGAGCGTGGTCACGAGCCTGGACGTCCCGTGAAGATGCCTCTCCGCCCGGGGCGGGCGACTCCGCTGCTCTTCGACCACTTTCTCCCGAGTCCGGATGAACCGTAGGGAACGTCGGGTCGGTCGGCTCTCAGGAAGGCGCCGCCCAAGCGAAGAAGAAGCCGACGGCAATCGCGATGAATGTCAACCCGAGGGCGATTAACGACTCGCCGCTCTGACTGATCGCAGGCGCGGCCGGCTCGATGACGGCTCCGGCGATGAGCAGAATGAGCCCCAAGACGAACAGTCCCGCGGCGGCCATCATGGTCCTTGCAGCCATGGGATCACCTCATCTCCGCGGCGGTCGCGCGCGTCCAGCTTCTCACGCCGCCCGAAGCCGGCCTCGGGCTGAAGATGAGTCCGAGGTTCGCCCCCCAAATCGTGTGCCACAGGAGGTTGGCAAGGAGGGCCTGCACGCCGTAGGGTCCGAAGCTCGTCAGGAACGTCCCGACCGGCGCGCCGTACGGCGCCAGGATCGGCCCGATGAGCAGGGGCATCCATAGCGCGGAGCTGATGATCCACAGCGTCCAACCCCAAATGAGCCCTTTGATGTAGTTCGCGGTCGGGGTCATCGCCGCCAACGGTTTGATGATCCGCCCCATCATCGGCGAGACGACGAGAGCGAAAATCAGGCCGAAGAGGATCCCGTCGACGTAATGGAACACGCCTCCGACGACGAAGGCTACGTCGGGATGTGTGAAGCCGAACGGCAGGCCGACGTAAATGTAACCGTTCAGGCTCGGGAAGTCGAATTTCGGAAGCCTCGCGCCATAGAACCACAGGCCGAAAATCGTGGCGATGTGCGTGGCCACGAGTCCCGCAATCACCCCGCTCTTTCCCGCGGTCTTGCCCACGAGATATTTGACACCAGAATTCGAGGAATCTTCCCCCTCCATCCTCGCCCCTCGCCGCGGCAGCGGGATGTGGCTATTTAATGGTTCTCCGGAACGAGAGAAGCCGTGGACGAAACCATGACTCGGGGGCACAAGCTCTTTACCGCCCTTGACCTTCGTAGCGTGCATGACGGACGTCACGCGATATGGCCTCTTCGTCGGCGGTGAGTTTGTCCCCGCCCACTCCGGCGCGACCTTTCCCGTGCACAATCCCCACAACGACGAAGTCTTCGCCCAAGTCGCGGAGGCCCGCGAGGCCGACGTCGAGGATGCGATCGCGGCCGCCCGAGCCGCGTTCGAAGGCCCGTGGGGCGCCCTGACCCCCAAGGAACGCGGGAAGCTCCTCTTGCGGCTCGCGCGCCTCATCGAGGACCAAGGAGAATTGATCGCCCGATTGGAGGCGAAGAATTCGGGCCATCCGATCCGCGACGTCCGCCGGTTCGACCTCGTTCGGACGGTCGACTGGTTCGAGTACTTCGCCGGCATGACGACGAAAATTCAGGGGGACGTGATCCCGTCCTCGTTCAAGGGCGTATTGAACTACACCCTCCGGGAACCGCTCGGCGTCGTCGCCCAAATCGTTCCGTGGAACTTTCCGTTGATGTTCGTCGCCTGGAACATCGCGCCCGCCTTGGCCGCCGGAAACACAGTCATCCTCAAGCCGGCCGAGTACACGCCGCTCAGCGCGCTCGAGATCGCGCGGCTCACGAAGGAGGCCGGCTTCCCGCCCGGCGCCGTGAACGTGGTGCCCGGCAAGGGCTCGGTCGCCGGGGCGGCGCTCGCCCGCCATCCGGGAGTCGACAAGATCTGCTTCACCGGTTCCGTCGAAGTCGGCCAACAGATCATGCGGGAGGCCGCGACCAACCTGAAGCGGCCGCTCCTCGAGCTCGGCGGGAAAGGCCCGAACATCATCTTCGACGACGCCGACCTGGACGCCGCCGTCCAAGGATCCCTGTTCGCCGCGTTCCACAATCAGGGACAGGCATGCATCGCCGGGTCCCGGATCCTCCTGCACGAATCGGTGTGGGACGAATTCCTCGACGCGTTCCTGCCGCGCATCCGATCCCTGCGCATCGGCGATCCGCTGGACGAGAAGACCCAGATGGGGCCGCTCACCTCGAAAGACCATCAGAAGCGCGTCCTCGAGTACGTGGACATCGCGAAAGGCGAGGGCGCCGAGATCCTCTACGGCGGGAGGCGGCCCGACACCCCGGAGACGTCCCGCGGCTACTACGTGCTTCCGACCCTCGTGCGGGCGGAGGACCCCGCGATGCGGATCTGCCAGGAGGAGGTCTTCGGGCCGTTCATCACCGTGACGCCCTTCGCCAAGGAAGACGAAGCGGTCGCCATCGCGAACGGGGTGCCGTACGGCCTCGGCGCGGGCCTCTGGACGCAGAACCTGCGACGCGCCCACGGCCTCGCGGCCCAGCTCCGAGCCGGGATGGTGTGGATTAACTCCTACAAACTGGTCGATCCGGCCTCGCCGTTCGGCGGGATGAAGATGAGCGGCATGGGGCGGGAGATGGGCTTCGAGACGATCCGCGAGTACACGCAGGTGAAGAGCGTGTGGGTCGGCTACGACTTCGAGCCGTGGCGCTGGCCCGAGTGATGCGGGTGCTTCCCGCCCACTCCAGAATACCTTTAATCCTCCTTCGGCGAATCCCGGCCTCGCGGACCGGGGGGTTTCGAAATTGTCGGCGGGACGGATGGGCCCGAAGCGAAGACGGGGTCGCCGGGGCACGATGATCATCATGGGGCTCGTCCTCATCGGGGCCGGCCTTGTCGTCTTTCGGTATTCGGCATCCATCGCGGGCCAGCTCGACTCCTACATCAGTCCGCCACCGACGGATAGCAACAATATCACCGGACTCGTCAGCCCGGGCGGGTGGTATCTCCCCTACGCGGTGTGGGGATTCGGCGTCACCCTGATCGGACTCGGAGGGACGATGCTCCGCAGTGCGTTCGTGTCCGGCATGATGGGGGTGGGCGGAGGGATGGCCGGCGGGTCATCGATATCCCCGGACATGATCGACACGTACATGCAGCAGGCACTCTCGGGAGCTCGCGGTCCGACGGGCCAAGCGGGAACGGATCCCGCGCCGCCGAAAGAAGTCGTGAAGGTCAAGTGCCGAAACTGCGGCAACCTGGAAGCGGAAGACGCGACATATTGTCGGAAATGCGGGCAACCGCTCTAGGTTCGGGGAGGCCTCATTAACTGGCCTTAGAGGATTCCCCGACCCGCCCTGACCCGGGCTAGTGACAAAAGAGAACATTCGGAACGATAGATATATTCGCCCGCAGGCGGCAATGGCAGGCCGAGCGTTCGACCAGCCATGGCAGACCTGTGGATCGTTGTCGGATTCCTCGCGTTCTTCGGCACCATCACGGGCCTTCTGACCGTCACGTTCCTCGCGTTCACGCGCATGGACAAAGACGTCCGGAGAGCGCGGATGTTCATCATGGAAAAGCGCATCCAGCGGTTCCTGGGCGCCTTCACTGTCGCGTTCATCGCGCTGACCGTGCTGATCTGCGCGTCCATGATTGCCGTGGGCCTCCCCGCGGCCATCGGAACCGGGCTCTTGGTCGTCTGGTTGGGCGGAATGGGCTACGGGACATACGAACTCTTCCTGATCGTGCGGCCTCCCAAGGGCACGCTGCTCCGGCTAATCAAGAAGTCGAACACAGGTCGATCGGTGCTGCTCGAGAAGGCCGTGATCCTGGAACGCTCCGGGAGGGACCGGGATGCAGCGAAGTGAGTCGCGGCGGAAGGCGGCCCTCTCCAATTTCTCCGACGAAGGCATCGAAGGACAACTCGGCAAGATCCTCGGCGAATTCCGCCGGAAGACGAGTGGCATCCGCGGATCCGTGATCGCCGACGGAAACGGGTTGACGGTGGCGAGCGACATTCAGGGCCAGGTCAGCCCCGCGGTCCTCTCGGCGATGAGCACCCTCATCGCGCAGTCTGGGGCCCGGGTGTTCGAGAACATCCAGATGACCGGGCCGAGCTTCATAATCATGGATGGCGATCAGGCGAACGTCGCGGTTGTGCAATTCGCGGCCGGGGACGTGAGCCTACTCACGCTCGTCGACCGGAGCGCCAACCTCGGCGTGCTCAAGATCGAGATGAAACGCACCGCCTCGAAGATCGCGGAGGCCTTGGGCATCGCGTTCGGCACCTCCACGGGCATCTCGGAACTCTTCATCATCACGAAGGCCGGAATCCTGATCCGCCACTACTCCGATACGCTCCGAACCGATCTCGATCGGGATATCCTGAGCGGGATGCTCGTCGCCGTCCAAGAGTTCGTGAAACAAACCCTCTCGACGAAGGCGGGAAATCTCGACGAGCTTCGATACGGAACCTACACGGTCCACTTCGTCCGAGGCCTCCACACGATTGCGGCCGCCGTCGCGAAGGATATGGACGCAGAGCACGTGAAATACGCCGTGAGCGACGCCCTGCAGGACTTCGAAGACCGATACGCGGGGATCCTGCCCACATGGAGCGGGGACGTCTCCGAGTTCGCGGGCATCGACGAGTGTTTTGAAAAAGTCCTGAAGGCCTGAGAGTCGGACTGCTTCGAGTCGGTCTGGACCTACGCCCGTTCCAAGCGAAGCGACTTGATTCGGCCCCGCGCGACCGAGAAACGGCCGACGGATCGACCGCTCGGCGATCGGACGGTCGCACGGATCTCCCCGCCTTCCGGCTCCACCTGTTCGACCGCGATATCCTGCGGCACTCGGTACGTCAATAGGGACGAGGTGATCGCCCGGATCCCCGCGGACTCACGGCCGGAGGCGTCGCGAAGCCTCGCATCCGTGGTGAACAGGTTGAGCGCATCGACGAGGCGGCCTCGTGCCAAGAAATCGTAGAATCGACGTACCACTTCTTCCGCCCGGAGTGGGGCGGATCCCCCTGAGGAACCCATTGAGGAAGCCAGCTCATCCGTTGGGGACAAACCCTTCGTTCGTATTCTCCGTAGGCCTACGGAAATTATGTACCCTGGAAGACAGCGTGGTCAATCGCGATCTCGGCGATGTCGGTGGCATAATTCGCGCTCCGAGCGAGGCTGTCCACGATCGCCGCGAGCGCGAGCAGTTCCTCCCCCTTTCTCGTGGCGACGTGGTGGGAGAGGCCATCAATCAGCTTCTGGTGCCTGGCGAGATCGTCCACGGCCTCGTTCGCGGCATCGATGTCCGCGGTGAGCAGGGCCGTGAAAGCCTTGTCCAGGATGGCCGTGGCGGACTCCCGCGCGGCGTCCATCTCCTTGATCAACTTCGGTTCGAGGCGGCCTTCCGCGAACGCGGGATACGTCCGCGCGATCCGCTCCGCGTGGTCTCCGATCCGCTCGAGCAGCTTCGCGATGAGACGGTAATTGTGCAGCTCGGCCTTCGATGCACCGTTCCCGGTTCCGCCGGTCGTGTGCGCAATGTTGTACTGTTTCGCGACCATCCAGTACAGGCGATCGACGTCCTGGTCCCGCTGGGCCACGTCCCGAGCGAGGGCCTCGTCGTGTGTCCGCAGGGCCTCGATCGCGTCCTCGTGCATCGCCCGGACGGTGAGGTGCATTCGCCGCAGGCATTTCTCGGCGCTGAGCTCCGCGGTATCCGACAGGTCTTGGATCACGACCGAATTCCGGGTCTCCTCGATGACCTCCGGCCCGATGACCATGCGGCTGAAGTCCCTCGCGACGCGTCGCACGAACGGACCCATCTCCGGGCGGAACCGGATCTCGACGTAGTTGAAACCGCCAATGTACGCACCGATCAGCTTGCGGAGCAGATGGTCCCGACGTTCTTCGCCTTTCTCCTCGAAGATGCGCCGGCGCAGTTGCGGTTTCTCGGCCGGCCGCGGTCGGATCGAGACCGAGCCCTCCGGTTCCGTCTCGATGAAAACCGTGTCCCCGGCCTTCAGGCCCGCGTCGACGACCCAGTGTTTCGGAAGGGACACCACATACGTCGAACCTCCGGTCAGCTGAAGCTTTCTTCCTTCCACTCTGCCACTTCCCATTTGAAGTCGAATCGCTATAGAGTAATAAGGATTTCCGTCCTACCCTATATAGTCGGGTTTGCAGCCCTAGACTGTCGGACGTCCTCGACGAGACGGTCCATGGGATGGCGGTGGGATGAGGGATGGGCAATGAGCCGGGTGGCGCGAAGACAGGCATCGTCGTTCGTTCGAGTCATCCGGGTCGAAATTGAGGATTGCAATCAGACCTATATAGACCTCCGATTGCCAACCGATGCCAATCAAGACTCCGTCGGCAACGGGGATAGACCCGTGAAGAGTTCGTCGAACTCGAGAATGCCAGAGAACCATGGACGCAGGCATCGAAATACCCGAACATCGGGGTTCCTTGTCGTGGTGTGAGGTCGCCAGGATTCGATTCAAGAACTAGGTTGCCGAGGAGGAGAAGCGATGAAGGATAGCGAACTGTCAATCCAGCCGCAGAAGAGCCGACGCGGGCTGTGGATCGTCATCGGCGTCATCGCCGTCGCCATCATCATCGTGGTCGCGGGCGCCCTGACGAACTGGTTCGGGCTCGGCACGTCCCCGATTCAACTGAATGGGGCGGGTTCGAGTTTCGCCTTCCCGCTGATGAGCGCGTGGTCGACGCAGTACAACGCCCTGACGGGCGTGCAGATCAACTATCAGGCCACGGGGAGCGGAGCGGGGATTAACGCGGTCGTCGCGAAGAACCTCGACTTTGGCGGCACCGATGCGCCGCTGAACACGACGCAGCACACGCAGAACCCGACGCTCCTGACGATTCCGGAGAGCCTCGGCCCCGTGACGGTCGCATACAACCTTCCGGGTTTGCCGGCGCACATCAACCTCACGGGGCCAATCGTGGCGAACATTTACCTTGGCGTGACGACGAAGTGGGACGACGCCAACATCACCGCGATCAACCCCGGTGTCACGTTCCCGAGCACCTCGATTTTCGTCCAGTACCGCTCGGACTCCAGCGGGACCACGTTCGTCTTCACGGACTATCTGTCCAAAGCGAGCGTCCAGTTCGCGGCGCAGGTGGGGAAGGGGAAGCTCGTCGCTTGGCCCGTCGGAAGCGGCGCTCCCCAGAACCAAGGGGTCTCCAATGCCGTCAAAGGCCAGGCCGGGGCGATCGGATACGTCGAACTCGCATACGTGGTCCAGAACAGCATGAGTTACGCGAAGATCAAGAACGCGGCGGGGAGCTACATCCTGCCCGACCTGAACTCAACGGCCGCCGCGGCAGCGAGCTCCGCAGGAAGTTTGCCCGCCGGAAACGGCGATTGGTCCCAAGTGTCGATCACGAACGCCACGGGCTCGAGCAGCTACCCGGTCGCGACGTTCACGTACCTCTTGGTCTACCAGGAACTGAACATCTATCCGAGTGGGATGACCGAAGTGAAGGCGAAGGCGCTCGTCGACTTCCTCCGGTGGGCGGTCGGCAACGTCGCGCAGACCGCCGCGGCATCGCTGACATATGCGTCGTTGCCCGCGTCGGTCGTGACCTTGGACGTGACGACGATCCGCACGATTACCTTTAACGGAGTGGCCCTCCTTCCCTGAGTCCGGACCGAGATCGCCCATGGTCTTTCCGTTCCGTCGCGGCACCCGGCGAGCTCTCCTGCACCCGACCGGGTCCTCCTGGGGAGACCTCCTGTTCCGGGCCGGTTCGGGCGCCGCGGGCTTCGCGATCCTGGCGCTTCTCGCGCTCCTCGCGGTCGTGCTCGCAATCAACGCACTGCCGAGCTTCCGAGCCTTCGGTTTCGGCTTCCTGGGAAGCACGGCATGGAATCCGGTGAGGGACGAATTCGGAGCGCTACCGTTCATCTACGGCACGCTCATTACATCTGCGATCGCCCTCCTCCTCGGAGTGCCCGTCAGCCTGGGCATCGCGATCTTCGTCGCCGAACTCTCCCCGGGATCGATTCGTGTCCCGCTGACGTATGTCATCGAGCTGCTCGCGGCGGTCCCGTCCGTCGTCTACGGCCTCTGGGGGCTTTTCGTCCTCGTGCCCCTCATCACGACCTACGTCTCGCCAGCCCTCCAGGGGGCGTTGGGATTCCTCCCCATCTTCCAGGGGCAGATCTACGATCGGAACCTCTTCACCGCGGGCGTCATCCTCGCGATCATGATCATCCCCACGGTCTCCGCGGTGTCGCGGGACGCCCTCTTGGCGGTTCCCCAACATCAGCGAGAGGCCGCGTTGAGTCTGGGTGCCACGCGTTGGGAATCGATCCGGATCGCCGTCTTGAGCTACGCCCGATCCGGAATCTTCGGTGCCGTGATGCTCGGGTTCGGTCGGGCCTTCGGGGAGACGATGGCCGTAACGATGGTCATCGGAAATCGGAACGCCATCTCCGCCTCCTGGTTCGCTCCGGCTCAGACGCTCTCGAGCATCATCGCGAATAGCGCGCGAGAAGGGGCTGCCGGGAGCCTCGAGTTGGGTGCGATCGTCGAGCTCGGTCTCGTCCTGATGCTCGTCGCGTTCCTCATCAACGTCTTTGCTCGTTTCATGGTCTGGCGGTTCCTCGGGAAGCGGGAAGGGGGATTGGAGTGATTCGATTCGGTCGGGACGTTCGACGGCGGCTCAAAGATCGGGTCATGGCGGTGTTGGCGCTCGCCTGTGTCGCTCTCGCGCTCATTCCCCTCGGGAGCATCGTGTACACCGTCGTCGTGCGCGGAGCCTCCGTGGTCAACCCGGAGTTCTTCACCCAAATCCAGCCAATCCCCTGCTCGCCCGGAGCCAATTTGACATGCACGCAAGGCGGCATCGGCAATGCGATCGTCGGGACGTTCCTCCTGCTCGGGCTCTCGTCCGCCATCGCGATTCCTCTTGGGCTCCTCGCGGGAATCTACCTCGCCGAATACGGGAAGGGCCCTCTGGTCTTCGCCGTCCGATTCTTCGCGGACGTCATGACGGGCCTCCCGTCCATCGTCATGGGTTTGTTCATCTTCGCTACCTTCCAACTCGCCTTCCCCGGATTCGTCTTCAGCGCGATCGCCGGAGCGCTTGCGTTAGCGGTCATCATCATCCCGTTCGTCGCCCGGACATCCGAGGAAGCGCTCCGGCTCGTCCCTGGCTCGATCCGAGAGGCCGCACTCGCCCTCGGCGTGCCGAAGTACCGCGTCACCGTGCGCGTCGTCCTGAGTTCGGCCCGCGAGGGAATCGTAACAGGCGCTCTGCTCGCGATGGCCCGGGTCGGAGGGGAGACGGCGCCGCTCCTCCTGACGGCCGGGGGGAACTCGTTCTATTCCGTGCGTCTGGATCAGCCGATTGCGGCGATGTCGCTCGTGATTTACAATTTCGCGACGACGCCATACGCGAACTGGAACGCACTCGCATGGGGCGCCGCCCTCCTCCTCGTCGTGATCATGCTGGGCCTCAGCATCGCGGCCCGATTCCTCCTCCGTCATCGATTCCACGAACAGAGGATTCGAGGATGACCCGCAAGCTCGCCGCGGAGAAAGTCAGCGCCTGGTACGGGCCAAAGAAGGCGATCGAGGACATCTCGCTCGACTTCGAGGAACACGCCACGACCGCGATTATCGGCCCCTCGGGATGTGGCAAATCAACGCTGATCCGATGCTTGAACCGGTTGCACGAGACCGTGCCGAAGGCCCGGGTGGAAGGTAAGGTGCTGCTCGACGACAAGGACGTCTACGCGGACGATCCGGTCGCGGTCCGTCGCCGCGTGGGGATGGTTTTCCAAAAGGCGAACCCGTTCCCGACGATGTCCGTGTACGACAACGTCGCGGCAGCACTTCGCCTGAACGGCGTCCGGGATCGCGGGAAGCTCGACAAGATCGTCAAGCGGAGCCTCGAGCAGGCCGCGCTGTGGGACGAGGTGAAGGACTATCTCGGCAAGCCCGGGGTGAGCCTCTCGGGTGGGCAACAGCAGCGGCTTTGCATCGCCCGAGCCCTCGCGGCGGAGCCGGAGGTCCTCCTGATGGACGAGCCGTGCTCCGCACTGGACCCGATCGCGACCGCGAAGATCGAAGACCTCATCTTTGACCTCAAGAAGGATTATACGGTCGTGATCGTGACCCACAACATGCAGCAGGCCGCGCGCGTTGCGGACACGACCGCGTTCATGTACCTTGGCCACCTCATCGAGGTCGGTGGGACGCGCGAGTTGTTCGAGCGTCCTCGCGAGACGTTAACAGAGAGTTACATCACTGGGAGGTTCGGATAGTGCCCCAAGCGGCGGAGCGAAAGGCCCTCGAGAAATCGCTTCAGAAGTTGAACGAGAACATGGTGACCCTCGCGGAGCTCAGCGAGCTCGCGATTCGGAAGGCGATCGACGGACTGCCCCGCCGGGACGCGGAGGTCGCGCGGGAGGTCTTCACGCTCGACCAGGAGGTCTACGGCCTCCAGC
>VBMA01000022.1 GCA_005878985.1 Methanobacteriota archaeon | reverse complement strand
GCCGAGGGATTTCTATGGTCAGTTCGCAGACCTTGGCGAAAAGCATCGTGAAAGGAAGCCTTCGACCGAAACCCGACGAGGTCGTTCTGATCTCGACGTATCCGCATACGATGGAACTCGCGGAGCTGACCGCGCTGGAGTGCCAAAAAGCCGGGGCCGATCCCGCGCTCTGGCTCGAGACGGACGCCTTGTTCTATGGCAATTTCAAGAACTACTCCGTCGAGAGTCTCCATCGCGTTTCAGGTCATTGCGTCGGCCTGCTCGACTATGTGAACTCGTACGTCTGGTTCTTTGGCCCCCGCAACCCTGCGGCGATGGCGACCATCCCTCGCGAGAAATTCGCGGCGATGTTCGAGGGAGAGAAGGCTCACGCGGACAAGGCGTTCGAGAAGATGCCGAAGAACGTCGCGGTGGCGATCGGAAGCGTCACCCGGGAGCGGGCCAAGACCTACGGTTTCAACTACGCGAAGTGGAAGGCGATGGTCGAGGCGGCCACCGTCGTGAATCAGGAGCGGCTTGCGGCGCTCGGCAACCTCGTCGCCGGCCTCATTTCCCGACCCGTCGATGTCCGCGTGACCGCGGACAACGGGACGAAGCTGAAGTTCCGCCTCGCCGGACCCGAACGGAAGCCGTACATCCACGACGGGGTGATCAGCGATGAGGACCTCGCCGTCGGCACGCTCGCGAGCCGGTCGGTCGACCTGCCCACGGGCGAGGTGGGCGTCGCCCCCGTGGAAGAGAGCGCGAACGGTACCTTCGTGGCGGATGTCGCGATCCCGGCGCGGGGCCGACTCATCGAAGGGCTCTCGTGGACGTTCCGGAACGGGAAGGTGACGGACTTCGCCGCGAAGAAGAACGTGCAGTTCGCGCAGACGAACTGGGCCGAGGCGACGGGCGCGAAGGACGCCTTCGGCGAAGTTGCGTTCGGGTTGAACCCGAAGGCGCTCCCCGGATTCCTGCAGAACAGCATCGTGTCCGGCACGGTGAGCATCGGCATCGGGGACAACCGCGACGCGGGCGGGAAGAACGACAGCAGCTACGGATTCGCCGCGCCGCTCGCACACGCGAACGTCGAGATCGGCGGGAAGACCGTGATCCAGGACGGGGCCTGGACGATCTAGATCCCTCGCTCAGCCGTGCGAGTACAACGTGTTCCCGGGCCCGCTATAGTCAGGCCCTTCGCCCCAGGCAATTTGCACGTTGCCCGTCGGGTCCAACGCGAGGGTGATGTAGTCACCGTACGGAAACGCGAAACCCTGTCGGGTCACGTAGGCGTAGCCGGGGCGGAACGCGGACACCTTGATCTCTGCCGACCAGGTCCGACCGCCGTCGGAGGAGCTGCGGTACCACACGTTGTAGGCGCCCGTGCGGTTGTCCATCCACGCGACCCGCACATCCCCCGTGCCGCCCGCCGCCACTCCAGGGAACACGTGGAAGGAGGATGTCGCATCCGCGCTGACCTCGATTCTCGCGGACCATGTGACCCCGCCGTCCGTTGAAGACCGATACCACACGTGCGGAGGCCCGTTATCGGTCAGGGGCGCGTTGTACGTCACGTAGACGTTCCCGGATTGATCCGTCGCGATCGCGGCCCCGGTGCCGAGGAAGTCCCATCCGCAGAGCGCGCAGTTCGGCCCGGGCGGGAGGCCCGTGTCGACGTACGAGAGCGTCCACGTGGCCCCGCGGTCCGTCGATTTCGTCACCGCAACGTCCTGAGGGCCTTGCGCTTGGCCGCTCTTGTGCACGAGTTCCCACACCATGTATACGGTCCCATCCGGCGTGGCCGTCGCCCCGCCGTTCAGCGGCCAGCCGAGCGTGTTCTGGTTCATCTGGGTCGTCGAGAAGGTGCGACCACCATCGTGCGATGCGGAGACGAAGAATTTCTGTGCGACGTCGAAGCCGACATACACGTTGTCCCCGACAACCGCGAGTCCGTCTTTGTCCGTCGGACCTTGCTTGACGTCCGCATTGACGGCGACGGGGGCAGACCAGCTGGCGCCGAGGTCCGTGGACCGCTGAACGACCGTGTCCTTTCCAAGGAGATAGCTCACGAACACGCTTCCGGCCGCGTTGATCTTCACCTGCGGATCGTATTGCGTCGCGAGGCTCACGGTCAGGGGTCGAGGCGCATCGAAGGTCCGCCCGGCATCGTGGGAGACTTGGACCACGATCGTTGGATTGGCGCAGGGACCGCATCCCGGCACGCCGCCGAAGTGGGTCGTCAGGTAGTACACGTTGCCCGCTCCGTCCGAAGCGACCGCGGGCTCCCAGTCGTCGCCTCCGGGAGGATAGCCCATCGGCATCGGGGTGGTGAATGGAGAGCCTGCGCCCGAGACGATAGACAGGACAAGAACCGCAGCGAACCCCAACGAGATAGTCCCGACGGCAGCACGAGAGACGCGGCCCGACCTCATTTCAAACCCCTGAAGGGGATTGGCTTCCGCGTTCATAACGCTCTCTGCTCGTTTCCAGTCACTCCCGCGGGTCGGTTGGGCCACGGGTGGCGGGACTCCGGCGGAGGATTCAAATGAGGACGATAGCATGGGCCGCTGATAGCCCATGTGGACTCCCACGCCGACGGTCCCGTCCGCGCCGTATTCTCCGGCACCACGAAAGCTTGGATTCCTCGACCGTCTGCGCATCGGCTGGCGACTCACCAAGGTCAGCCTCGGAGTCCTTCGTCAGGAGAAAGGGCTCATCCTCCTTCCGTTCCTGTCGCTCCTGATCAGCGGTGCCGTCTGGATCCTGTTCTTCATCACGATCTTCTTCCTCACGGCTCCCTCGGACGTGTTCGGATATTGGCTCTTCTACGTGGGCCTCGCGATCGTCTACTTCGTCACGTTCTTCGTCTCGATTTATTTCAACGCCGCGGTGATGGGCGCCGCCATGATTCGGCTCAGTGGCGGCGACCCGACGATCTCGGATGGCTTGAAGGTCGCGCGGGAGAACATCAAGCGCATCGCCGGGTGGGCGTTGGTGACCGCGACGGTCGGCCTCATCTTGCGGGCGATTGCCGAGCGATTCGGTTTCCTCGGGCGAATCATCGCGGGGGCCCTCGGAGCGGCGTGGGGCATCGTCACGTACCTCGTCGTCCCGGTGCTGATCTTCGAGAAGATCGGGCCGTGGGCTGCGGTGAAGCGGAGCGGATCTCTGTTGCGACAGACGTGGGGCGAGGCGGCGGGCGGATACTTCTCGCTGGGAGCGATCATCGTGTTGCTCGCGCTCCCCGGACTGCTGGCGCCGCTGGTCGGGTTCGCCCTCGGCGGAGTCGTTGGTCTCGCGGTCGGCTTCGGGATCGCGGTCGTCTATTGGCTGGTCCTGGGTCTCGTCGGCTCCGCTGCTCAGAGCATCCTCGTCACCGCCCTGTACCGATACGCCACGACGGGAAAGCTGGGATTCGGATTTCCTCAAGATCTTCTTGCGGCGCGCAATCCGAGCCTTCGGTGATTCATCGGACAGGCGTGCCGTCCGATTCGAAACGCGCCATTGGCATGTTGGCGAACTGCGGTCAGGTGCTCGTCCAGGTCACTCCCGAGGTCATCTGTCCGCTCGAGGTTACGAGGGAGACTTCCAGACTGAACACTGTCGAACTCGGCAACGGAGCCGAATTCCCGGTGACCCTGAACGCATCGCCCGTGCCAAAGACTCGATCGTTGTCTTCATCGAGCCAGAACATGCGCAGCGTGTAGCCTCCCACAATCAAGGCCACCGAACCGCCTGGCGGAGGCATTCCCGTCGAACTCCCAGATGAGTTCGCGGATAAGCGGACCTGGAGGCTCGAGGGATCGATCTCGCGGGAGCTCGAGACGTCAATGGTCGCGTTCCCGCCCGTCTGATCGACAAACCCGAAAGCCACGATGGGAGGTGAATTGGGACCCTGGATCAGGCCGGAGACCAGGACGTACAAGACAGCCGCGAGGACGACGGGGACCACGACGACCACGACCACGACAATCACGATGATCAGCACGAGGTTGGTCCGCTTCGGCGGAGGAGGCGGCGGATAGAACGGAGGGTACCATGACCCCGCAGGCGGAGGCCCGGCGGGAAGAACGGAGCCCGGCGGTCCGGGTGCAGGGTCCGGAGATGGCCCGCTCACGGACCACCAATTGTGACTCCGGCCGAATAGCCTTTGTGGAATTCCTCCGAGAGCCCGTGGCCGTCCGGAGCAAGTCAACCTTAAACAAGGTTAACGCGCGCAGGACAAATTGTTAAGTGCCTCGCGGTCCTTCGTTCAGATTCCCACGGAGGAACCGAGAATGGCCCGAGCCTTGTGGAGTGGCGCGATCGCATTCGGCCTGGTGAACATCCCCGTCAAATTGTACGGCGCGACGGAGACGAAGGACCTTTCCTTCACGACGCTGCATGCCACCTGCATGACCGCGTTGAAGCGGCCGTACATCTGCCCGAAAGACAACGTCCCGGTCGACTCGAAGGAGATGGTCAAGGGCTACGAGTACGCGAAAGGCCAGTACGTGATCCTGAAGGACGAGGACTTCGAGAAGATCCCCCTGGAGGCGACGAAGGCGCTCGACGTCGCGGGTTTCGTCGACGCCTCGGAGATCTCCCCGCTGTACCGGGAGCGGAATTACTACCTCGGACCGGAGGAGATCAGCCTGAAGCCGTTCGAGTTGTTCCGCCAGGCGCTCATGCGGACCGGGAAAGTCGCGCTCGCCCGCGCGGTCCTGTGGAAGAAGGAACAGCTCGTCGCGATCAGCCCCTACAACGGGAGCCTCGTCCTCACGACCCTGATGTACCAGGACGAGGTGAAGCCGCCGCCCGAGCCTCCCGCAACCCGACCCGTCGTGATCTCCGACGCGGAGATCGACCTCGCGCTCCAGCTCATCAAGACGCTCGCGACGGAGTTCGATCCGTCGAAGTTCCGGGATCGGTACCGCGACGCGTTGATGGCGCTCATCGAGGCGAAGGTCGAGGGCAAGGAACTGCCTTCGGTCACCAAGGTC
>VBMA01000021.1 GCA_005878985.1 Methanobacteriota archaeon | reverse complement strand
AGGGCCAAAAGATTTTCTCTGCTTAAGGCCCTCTCGGGTTGGGAGGGAGAGCGTGCCTCGATATTCGGCCTTGCTCGGCTTGGTCGGTCTTCATCTCGGAATTCTCGGACTCATCATCGCGGCCGGCTCCTCCGACGCCGCGAGGCAATCCGGGAGTGCCATTGGGTTCGCGTCGTTCGTCTGGCTGATTGGCATCATCTTTGTGGCCGGCGCCTTCGTCGAAGAGGCCCGGACGAAGTGAATCCGCGGCGAAAGAGGCCCATTCACTTCATCAAGAGAGCGGCGCGCATCGACTTGAGTCCGTCGACGTTGCCGAAGTCGAGGAGGCCTTCTTTCTCGTCCACGCCGATCACGCGGGCGTCATCGATCGGCGTACGGTTCAGGATCGGCGACAGGTATGGGTACGAGGACACGTCGACGCCGAGTGCGAGCGGGCTGAACGCGGGCAGGACGATGAGGCGGTCCGTCACGAGGAACGCGGGCACGCTCACAACCGCGCCGAGCTCGTCCTTCAACTTCACCGCGGGATGCTCGTGGCCCATGACGATCGGATGGAGGGTCGACACCTCTTCGTGCCCGTGGACGATCGTGTACCCGCCGACGTCCGCCCGCGCGTGCAGCGGGAGATTCAAGTCGCCGAGAATCGTCGCCAGATAGTTGTCGTGATTCCCTCGGACCAGGACCGGGGTCACGCGATCTTTCAGGAACCGGAGGACCTGCTTCACCTCGACCCATTCGTCGATTAGGTTCTTCGAAAACTCGTGCTTGAAGTCCCCGGCGATGATGACTTTTTCGGCCTTCCCTCGGTCGAGCATCTTGCCCAGTCGCTCGAGAATCACGCGCCGTTGGAACCGAGGGATTGAGACGCCTTGCTCGGCGAGCGCTCCTTCGAAGCCCAGGTGGAGGTCCGAGATCACGAGGGCCCGCTCGTTGCGGAGGAACAGCGCGAAGTCCCGGGTCGCCTCGACGCCTTTCGCGACGTTGATGCGGTCCACGGCCTTCCGGAAGACGAGCAACACCGATAAGGGTTCACCGGTCGCGGCGTGGCGCGGGAGCCTCAGGACTTCGTCGCCTCATCGCTTTGGTTCGTGCAAACACCCAGACGATTCCCCCCGTGACGAACGCCACTCCACCGATGAACGCGAGGACGTTGAACATCATGGAACCATTCGTCCCGGGAACCGCTGAAATTCCCGCAACAAGGCCGAAGACAAAAATGATGACGCCGAAGATCATTTCGGGCTCACCGGATGATTGCTGACGGACCCTTCGCACAACGGCGTACGTGAGGACGCGCCACGAGACAAGGAGCGCCGCGATGATACCCGCCAGAAATAAGCCGAATTCCCAGTCCGTCGGACCGTTCCACCAATTGTGGAGGTCTCCCAGCCAGGTCGTCACGGCTTCCCTTGATGACGCAGGCAGTTCGGGACTAGATAACCGTTATCGTGCAACGATTCCGAGCGGTGCTTGCGATAAGGAAAAACGAGCTCCGCGCCAGCCGCACGGCGGGTTGGGAGCTCGAACGGAAAGAGGTTCGAACGCTTGCCGTTCTCGATCTTAGAACCGTCGCGGCCGGCGCTTTGCGAAACAATCTCGGCAGTAGACAGGCCTCGCGGGGTCCGGTTTAAACGGAACCTGCGTGGCTTGGCCACAGTCCGCGCACACCGCGTCAAACATTTGACGCGGGCCGCGGTCGTAGCCGCCTCCGCCTCGTCTGCCGCCTCTGTCTTCGTCCATTCACTACCTACTGTCCGTCCCTTTGGTGGGCCGGACAACCCGCCGAGAGGGCCCCCGCCTCTTAAAGCTGTGCACTACATCATCGTACGGCAGATTGACGGGAAGCCGCCTCCATCGGCCGAAATTGGTCAGGGACGGAGGGCGGCGATCGCGGCTCGGTTGGCGACATGTTGGCGGCGGAGTTCGTCCCCCTTGCCCGCGAAGTATGAATCGAGCGCCGCCTCCAGACGGCGGGCCGTATTGGAAGATCGCCGGGGACCCATGTATTGGTACACCTGACGGGACCGTCCGCCGCGATCCTCGTAGTGCCAGAAGTACACGTAATCTCGGCCCTTGATCTTCTTGATCCGGAAGCCACAGCCAATCTGCATGACCGGATGATAGAGTTACCCTTACATAAGGGTAACTGTGGGGTGGGCGAGTCGCGCTCGCCCTCGGTCCGAAGGTTTGCCCCCCGGTGCGGGAAGAGGATGGAGGATGGCTCCTCGGCGCGAAGAACTGGCCCTCCGGCATCCGGCATCCGGCATCCCAGTGGTATCTATCAAAGGAACTTCTTCGGCTTTCACGGTACGCCGATGGGCCACAACGACCTCCGGATGAGCTGGTTGGCCTCGTCCCGATGTCCGGATTGCCGCCTCCTCCTCGCGCCGTATTGAGAACCTGAAATAGACCGACTCCGTTCGGTCGCCGGATGCGTCTCGCGGTCCTCTCCGATGTCCACTCGAATCTCCCCGCGCTCCAAGCCGTGCTGGCGGACGTCGACCGCATCGCCCCGGACGGGATCTGGGTGGCCGGAGATCTCGTCGGATACAATCCGTGGCCGAATGAAGTGCTCGAGATCCTGCGTGAGCGACATGTCCGGGCGATTCGGGGGAACCACGACCGCGGGGCGATCGGCGGCGACACGTCGTGGTTCAACGAGCTCGCAGCCGAGGGGGTTCGGTGGACGCGGATCCATCTCGCCCCCGCGGGTGTCGGCTATCTGAAAGACCTCGAGGACCGGACGCGCGGCACGATGCCCGAAGGCGTCGTGGCGATGTACCATGGGAGTCCGCGGAACGACGACGAGTACGTCTTCCCCTGGGCCGCGGACGAATCGATCATCCGCGCGGCCGGCGCGCCGTTCGTCATCCTAGGCCACACGCACCTCCCGATGGTCAACCGCTTCCGGTCCGGACTCCTCGTGAATCCCGGTTCCGTCGGGCAGCCGCGCGACGGGAATGCCCGGGCGGCGTGGGGAGTCCTCGATCTCACGATGCACTCATTCGAGGTGCGCCGCGTCCCCTATGACGTCGATACGGTCGCCTCGGAGATCCGCAAGGCCGGCTTGCCGCACGAACTCGCGGACCGCCTGTACGGCGGCGTGTGAGCCCCGGCGCACAGCGCTGTGCATCCTTGCCCTTTTCGAGGCACGTTGATTTGGGGTAGACTTTCGACGTCCGTCCAAGAATGTTTATCGACCTCCCAGCCACAGGCGTTCGTGAGGTGGATGGGTATGCGACGTGCACTCATCGCACTCGTGGTCGCCGCCGCCGTCGCGATCGCCGGCGTGGCTGCGTACGTCTACGCGTATGAAGGCAGCCTGAACGTCGCGGTCCGAGACGCGTCCGGCGCATGGTCCCATGTCTACGTGACCTTCACGCAAGTCTGGGTCCACGAGGCGGGCAAATCCGAAGACGTGGGCTGGCACAACCTGACGGTGGCTCAGTCGTCGATCGATCTGGCTTCCCTCGTGAACGTGTCCGAGCTGCTCGCGAGCGCGCGGGTCGGGCCGGGCAAGTACACGGAGATCCGGCTCGTCGTGATTGCCGCGACGGGGCAGCTGCTCGATGGCACGAACGTCGTGTTCAGCGTGCCGTCCGGGGACGTGAAGGCCGTCACCCCGTTCGAGATTCGATCGGGGGCCACGACGCGGCTCACCGTGGACGTGGACCTGACCCGTTCGATCGTCATGAACGGATCGGGCTGGACCTTCACCCCCGTCATCGGCCAGATCACCGCCGCGTGAACCGAGACGCGCCTTCGCGAGGGCCTCCTCTTCCTCCATCGTTCGGTGCCGCGCCCGCGATTGGAGGACTCTTGATTGAGATGTGGGGTCGTGGTCGCACGAAGGTCCTTATCCTAAATCACTTGAGGCTCAGAAAGAGAAACACCGGTTCGCCGAGCCTTGCCACGGTTAACCCCTTCTCCGTAAGTGAATAGAGCGCACTCGGAGGCCTTGAGTCGACGAGAGTTCTGTGAACGAGTCCCTGGCTCTCCATCATCTTTAGCTTCCCGGAAAGGACGCGAGCTGTGATCGATCCCACATTCTTGCGGAGATTCTCGAATCCAATCGGGCCCAGGCTGTAGAGGATCACGAAGATCTCGATACACCATTTGCCGAAAATTGTCTTGGCGGTTTCGAGATTGGATTCTGCCAGCGTCGACTTGTGCTTCTCCGTCAGGTCGCTGATTCCGATCGCTTGACGGGTGAAGCTAGCGGCTTGGGTGGCGAACTCCCGAAATCGCTTGTCGAGTTCTTCTGTAGTCATCGCCGCATCCTCTCCATCGCTTGCGAACGGGGTAACACTGGGCGTTTCGCTATCTTGTTGGATACCCCATAGCCAGCGGATTACGCCCTGAGATGGGAGATACTTTCGGACTCTTATAGACCGCGTTGCATCCAGGCGTGGCCGAGGATGCTCGACAGGTTGACGAGGTCTCGGCGAGAAGGGAGATCGAAGACCGAGGGATTGGTCATGACGAA
>VBMA01000020.1 GCA_005878985.1 Methanobacteriota archaeon | reverse complement strand
ACCTGGGCGAGCACGTTCGCGCCGTCGGTCAGTTGCAGGAAGGACGACACGTTGGCCGGGGCGGTCCCTGCGATCTCGACATGGACCGAATCCAGGGTGACAGGTTGGCCATGCGCCGTCAGCATGAGCCTGAGTAAGGCCACCCCGTTCCCGGCGATGACGTCCGGAGTCTGGGGGTCGGCCACGACGGAGAGAGTGCCGAGGCCTGGGCTCACGGGGAAGTCCCCCGTGTCGGTCTGCTCGTCCCAGGAGACGGTGTGGACCGTCGCGATGATTGGAGTGGAGGGCGAGACACCGGCGAGCCATTGGGCCTCGGTCTCGATCCGCGATCCGCTGGCTGCCGCCGGCGTCGCGGTTCCTTTGATCCAACCGTTCCAGTCCCACTGGTTCCGGTTCGAGTCGAATTCCCATAAGGTGCTCGAGAGGACGGTCCCGTTGTGGCCCGAGACCTCCAGCATTCGGTCCGCGCCGAGGCCGTCGATGCGGTACCCCGTCGCCGATGACCCGTCGATGTCGACGAAAATGCGGACCGTGTCCATCGTCCCCGGCGGGGGCCCACCGCCTGCGAGGGCGGATCCCGCGACTTCGACGTAGAACGCAAAGGGCCCGAGGTTCGGCGTGACTCCGAACCGGATGACGTCCACGTTCGGGTTGAGGACGCCATCCATGGCCATCGCTTCCGTGGCCACGGAGGCCCAGTCGTTGAACTGTCCGTCGATTTGAATCGGATAGGCGGGACCGTTGGACGTGGGCACGAAGAATAACGGCAGCAGGAGGAGCGCGACGGCCACGAGAGGAATGAGATAGAGCTTCCATCCGGCGTTGCGCATCGCCCCGCGGACTCCCACCGCGTGAAAATCGATCGGCCGGTGCCCGCCAAGCCCGTTCGTCAGTCCGTTCGTGCGTCCCAAGCCGTTCGTGATTCCGTTGGTCCGGCCCAAGCCATTGGTGAGGCCGTTGGTCCGACCCAGGCCGTTCGTGAGACCGTTCGTACGTCCGAGTCCGTTCGTGAGTCCGTTCGTTCGCCCCAGGCCGTTCGTGAGACCGTTCGTTCGGCCAAGCCCATTCGTCAGGCCGTTCGTCCGGCCTCGGAGACCGTTTGTGCGGCCCCGCAGCCCGTTCGTCCTCCCGGCCTTTCGTGCGCCGCGGCGCCCTAGGAGGAGGCCATTCGTCAGGCCCTTTTTCGAAGGCGTCGCCTCGGTGGGCTTTGCCGGCCGGGTGGGACGCCGCTCCTCGGGCAATTTCGGAGGCGGGGACGCCGGCTTGTCGACGGGCTTCGCACGGCTCTTCTCTTCGCCGAGCTCCTCCTCGACCATCTCCTGAATCGCCGCGTGGCCGAGATCGTCGAGCTCGTCCTCGAGGGTTCGAGTCGGGGTGAACTTCACGCCACAGTTGGCGCAGGACGTCGCATCGATCGCAACGGGGGCCTCGCACATCGGGCACGGGACGGTCGCATCGACCGCCTTCGCCGCCTCGGGCTCGCTTTCGAGGGCGCGGACGCGACTCTGCCGCGCCAGATCGGCTTGGCCGAGCTTCGCGTGCAGTTTCGTCTTCAGCACCCAGAGACCCGGGTATGCCGAGTCGATTTGCGCGAGCCGATCGAGCGTCTCTAGGCCGCCTTTCGCGTCGTCGAGGGTCGCCTGGGCCGCGGCCATCGCGAACAGGGCGTCCGCGTCCTGCGGATTGAGCTTGAGGCGCTCCGTCGCGATCTGCAGGATGAGGCGGAGGCGTTGGGCCCGTTCGTCCTGCGATTCAAGGACCTTCCCACGGCCAACGGACCCTGGCTCGGTGGGCTTCGCCGGATCCGCCACGACCCGCAGGCCCGCCTCGGTCATCTCCAGGACGCGGAACGTTGGATCCGGGGCCGTGTCCTTGAGATGGAGCACCCCGATCTTGCGCACGATCCGGTCGCCGCTCCGCGTCCGCTCAATCTCGATGACGCCGTCGAACGGTTGGTGTAGCGTCGTGAGATGCGGGCTCGAGTGCATCTCTTTCTCGAGCAGGACGAGGCTCGTGAACTCATGACGATCGAACTTCCTCTTCGCGCTCTGCGCGAACGCGTACACCTGCGTGACTTCATAGGAGCTGGTCGCGGGCGACAGAAGCTCGATCACGGCCCGCCTCGATCCGCCCCCGGTCAGGCCTGCGATGGCGCGGCTCAGCGCCACGCCGAGGTTGGTCAAGTCGATCGAGGACCGGATGACGATCCCTTGTTCCTCGATGTCGTGGACCGTCTCTTCGCTCCACGAGTACCAGTCGACGATCCGCAGCCGATTCTCGTTCGTGACCGAATCCAGATTCACCCCGAGGTCCCGCAGCTCGGCGAGGACGGCGTCGGGCGACTGGGATGCCGTGACGACCAACCCGCTCCCGCCGGACTTGAGCCCCTCGGCCAAGAACGTCAGCGCGAACTGGAGTTTCTCCTGGCCCGGCGGCCCTTGGAGGACGACACTCGAGCCGACGGGCAGGCCGCCGCCGACCATCGCATCGAATCCGGGAACGCCCGTGGGGAGCCGCGGCGTGGAATCATTCCTCCAGCGGACGCGTCAGGCCGGCGCGGAATGCAAGGTCCGGGTGCGCGCCAATCGCATCTCGGAGTGCCGCCTGGAAGACGCCCTTCGCGGCATTCGATCCCAGTCCTTGCGCGCAGACGTTCCAGAGGTCCCGGTGGACGGCGGCGACGAGCTCCCGGAGTCGGTCCAGGCCGGCCTCGGACCTATCGACCATCTGTTCGAAGACGGCCTTCCGGAGCTCTTGATGGTCCGTGGTGAGGCGATGCTCCATCTCGATCTCGATCGCCGGCGTGCCGACGTCCCGGATGCGTTCGAAGAGGGAGTTGAAGTACGCGACGTAGAAGTCGATCACCTCGCGCAGGGGACCGGCCTCGTCGTCGAGATCGACCTCGAACCGCAGATGCGGGGACCGCAGGCGATACTCGAACGTGCGGGCGTCGTGCGGCCGGCGGTCGACGAGCCCGAGTTCCGAGAAGCGTTGCAGGAACTTCGACGCGGTCGTGATGTGAATGTCGAGGGACCGCGCGACCTCGCTCGACAGATGCCAGTTCCCGTCGCGCAGCGCGCGGAGGATCGAGACGCTGTGCTCGCCGGAGAGGAGCAGAATTGCCTGTCGGAACGTCAGCTGGTCCATCGCGGCGAACCTCAAGCGGCCGCGCGCCTTGCGCGGCGAAGTCTATTCTTCGTGGAGTTGGGGGCTCTTAAGGGATGTCCCGGGATTCTCAGCCTCGATTATCTAGGGAAAGAACGAACGAATACGGGTGGGCACACACCCGTCGCCGGTCCGCCGTCGGCTTTGGCGGAATTCGGATGCTCCCCGCTCGTCAATCGAATCGTACTCCGGGCGAAAACTGAGCAAGGTTGAAGTATGGGTACCCGATTCGGGCCCCCTACGGCCGTCCCGCCCGATCGGTAGTCGACCCTTCGCCCGCGGCCCGGTGCGAGGGACACCGATGCGTTACACGCGATTTGAGAAAGCCCGCATAATCGGAGCGCGGGCGCTCCAAATCAGCATGGGATCGCCGATCCTCATCGACGTGCCGGGGGGGGTCGTCGACCCGATCGAAATCGCGTGGGTCGAGTTCAACAGCGGCGCGATCCCGATCACCGTGAAACGGGACACGTAGACGACTCCGGCGGCGGTCCATTCCGGGCCCTTGGCACCCGTCCGGAATTCGCCCTCGGAATCGTAGTCTTTATATAGAACCGCATACACATTATTGACCGCGAAAAACCCCTTGGAGGTGGCGCACCATGGAGCGAAAGAGCAAGATTCAGGGAAAAGACGGACAGACGAGCCTGGCGAGGACAAGCGTTCCGCCCTTCGCCTGGTTGGACGACGTGGACCGGTGGTTCGATACCTTCCGCCGGAGCTTCGAGGAGCGCCTCGGGGGAGGTCCCCTCGCCCGGTGGAGCGACTCCGAGCTGCGCGTTCGCGAACCCCTTGTCGATCAGATCGACAAGGGTTCCGAGTTCGTCGTCCGTGCGGAACTCCCCGGCGTCGCGAAGGAGGACATCGACCTGACCGTCACCAGCGACGGGATCGAGATCCGCGCGGAGACGAACCGCTCCCGGGAAGAGAAGGAGAAGAACTACCAGTACCGCGAGCGGACCTACCAGGCCCTCCACCGCGTGCTGAGCTTCCCGGAGGAGGTCAAGGGCGACCTCGCCGCTGCGACCCTGAAGGACGGCGTCCTCGAGGTCCGGGTCCCGAAGAAGGAGCCGACCCCGGAGCCGAAACCCGTCAAGGTGCCGGTCGAGTGACTCGGCCCTTGACCGATTCTTTTCTCTTTTCGCCTCGAGGTTTTTCCACATGAGTTCAAGTAACGCCGATTCCTTGCGAAATCACGCGAAGGCCGCGACTGCGGCCGCAGGAAAGGAGGCACGCTGAAGATGGCCGCCGGCCGTGAGAAATTCCTCCGGGTCGCCGAGGCGAAACCCGCGGACGCGGGCCGCGGGATCGTACGCATCGACCCCGAGGTCATGAAGATCCTCGAACTGAAGGAAGGAGACATCGTCCTCATCGAGGGCGCGAAGTCCACCGCCGCCGGGGTTCGCCGCGGATATCCCGAAGACGCGAACCGCGGCGTGATCCGGATGGACGGGATGCAACGCCGCAACGCGGGTGTCGGGATCGACGACAAGGTCGGGTTGCGGAAGGCACTCGCCCGGCCGGCGGAGAAAGTGTCGCTCGCCCCGACCGAAGCCATCCGAATCATGGGCGGCGAGCAGTACATGGCGCAGGTCCTG
>VBMA01000012.1 GCA_005878985.1 Methanobacteriota archaeon | reverse complement strand
TCGCACTGCGGATCGACGATCCCGCGACGGATCAAGACGTTGCCTTCCGGCCAGTAGATTTGCACGTTTCGCGGTCGGATCGGCGCGATGTGGACGTGCCCTCGATACGAGCCAAGGTCGTTCGAGAGGAGGACCTCATCGTCGTCGGCCACGCCCAGCGCCTTCGCATCGTCGGCGGACATGAGGACATCGCTGCGACGTGCCCCGAGCAGGAAGTCGACCTCCCCATGGATCATCGAGTTGAACTGCTTCCCGCGGCGCGTGCTGAGCAGGAATTGTCCGGGCGGGATGTCCGCGTCGGGCAAGTTGACGATCGAGAAGCGCGCTCTTCCGTCCGGCATCGGGAACGTCCCGCCCTCGCAGAGTCGGGGACCGCCGTACTGGAACGCATCTCCCTTTGCCCGGAGCTTCTCGATTCCTTCGTACGTCGGAATGGCCTTCGCGATTTCCTTGCGGATCGCCGCGGCGTCTTCGAAGTGGATCAGATGCGCCGAGTCGGGGAGCGCTCGCTCGGCGAGGTCCATGAAGATCTCCCACTCCGCCCGGCTCTCGCCGATCCGACGGCCCGGGATCTCCGGAGAGAAGTAGACCCGACGTTCCGTGGACGTCTCGGTGCCCCCGCCGCGCTGCTCGTACCGAGTCTGGGCGGGGAACAACAAGACCGTCTCGGCCGGATCGACGAGCATCTGACTCGTGAGGACGAGATCCTGGTGGATCCGCAGCGGGATGCGTCCGAGGGCGGCTCGCACGTAGTCCGGTTCCGGGAGCGTCTCGAGGAAGTTGCCGCCCGCGAGGTAGAGCACGTCCAGGCGGCGTTCGTGGGCCGCGTCGATCATCCCGACCGCCGTCATGCCGGCCATCGTCGGAGGCCGGAACCCCCACAGCTTCGCGAAACGATCCGCGCTCTCGTCGTCCACCGGGAAACCGAGGCCGTAGGCCGCGGGCTGCGCTCCCATCTCGGAGCCCCCCTGGACGCCGCTGTGGCCTCGGATCGGCATCAGGCCGCACTTCGCTCGTCCGACGATCCCGCGAGCGAGCCCGAGGTTCACGATCGCTTTGACGTTGTCGACGCCGAACCGATGGTGGGTGATGCCCATGCTCCAGACGAAGATCGCGGTCTTGGCCTCGTGGTACATCCGGGCGAAGTCGAGCATCCGATCCTTGGAGACGCCCGCTTGCCGTTCGAGCTCCTCCCAGGTTTGCGACAAGACTTCCACGCGGACCGGATAGAAGCCCGTCGTGTGCTTCTCGATGAAGTCTTCGTCGACCCAGCGGTTTTCGATGAGATGCCTGAGCACGCCATTGATGAATGCGATGTCGCCGCCCGTGTGGACGGTGAAGAACTCGTCCGCGAAGCGCGTGCCGAACAGCGCGCTTCCTGCCACGGAGGGGACCCAGTACCGTTCAAGCCCAGGCTCGCGCATCGGATTCACGACGGCGACCTTGGTGCTCTGTTTCTTCGCGTAGTACAGATACTTGGTCGTCACGGGCTGGTTGTTCGGGACGTCGGATCCGAAGAAGACGATCAGGTCGCTCCCGATCCAATCGGAGTACGAACAGGTCGAGGCCGCGACGCCGATGGTTTCCTTCAGGCCCGTCGTACTCGGCGAATGACAGGGCCGGCTGGAATTGTCGATGTGGTTCGTGCCGAGGAACCGCGCAGCTTTGTTGGCGACGTAGTACGATTCGTTCGTCATCCCCCGGGACGTGATGAAGAACGCGAGGCGGTCCGGACTCGTGGCTCGGATCTGTCGGGCCGCAAATTGGAGTGCGTCATCCCAGGAGATCCGACGGAACCCGCGGTCCCCTCGATGACGGATCATCGGGTACGGCAGCCGGCCGAGCTCCCGAAGATCTCTCGAGGATTTCGAACGTAACTCCTTCACATCCTCGAGACGCCGGACGCGCAGGGGTCCCATCGTGTTCAGCGGGAGGAGATCGAGTCGAACGGTGCACAGATGGATGCCCTCCATCGTGAAGTCGCGGAGGCCCGTGGTCCCGAGCGCACATCCATCACAGACGCCGTCCCGGAGGATCCGCCACGTGAAGACCGGCCGTCGTTTGTTGTTCCAGGCGGACCGGAGGACTTCGCGATAGTTGTGGGGCTTCGTGAAGCCCAGGCCAAAGGGAACTGCGCTGACGCGCCGGACCCCTCTCCGTCGCGGCTTCGCGACCACGTCTGCGGAATCCTGAGGCGACTTATCTTTCTTCCTTCGGAGGCACGTGCTTTAGGGGCACCGAGTCATCTCGCGACGTGGACACCGCGCTCGTGCTCGCTGGAGGAGAGTCGAGGCGGTTTGGTCGGCCGAAGGCCTTGATCGACGTAGGCGGCAAACCGATGGTTCGCTGCGTGGTCGATGCGATCGGTCCGCTCGCCGGAGAACTTGTGGTCTCCGTCGCGACCTCCGAAATGGTCTCCGCTCTGCGGCCGATCCTGCCGGAGGCCGCGTTCTCGGTCGATCGTCGTTCCGACCGAGGGCCGATCGAAGGCTTTCGCGGCGGATTCGACGTCGCGATCGGCGACCGAGTCCTCGTCGCGCCCTGCGATGCCCCCCTCCTCCGGCCCGGGCTATACCGGCTTTTCCTGCGGTCGTTGGGCCGCCAAGAATGCGTCGTGGCCAAGTTCGCCGTCTTCGATCCGTTGCGGGCGATTTATCGGCGACGGGTGGTCACGCGAATCCTGCGGTCCGACGAGTCGATTGCCTCTCCATCGGCGCTCGTCGATCGTCTCCGGTGTCGCTTCGTCGATCCGGATCGGATTCGGGCGGTCGATTCCGATTTGTCCTCCTTCTTGGACGTTAACACTCAAGCGGACTTGGATGAAGTTCTCGCCAGGCGAGAACGGCAGAGCGGAGAGGGCAAACGCCGTGATGGGGGGATCGATGCGTCAGGGTCTGCGTAAACCGCGGAACAAACTGCGAATCGCCTGACGGTGCTCATCTTCCCGGATTTCCTTGGCCTTCTGAAGCTGTTCGATCTTCTCCGGGGTGAACTTGCGGAACTCGGCCGGGTCCATCGCCGCGAGGCGTTCCAGTTCGCCGGCGTCAAGCCAGACGCCTTTGCAGTCCAGGCACACGTCCACGCGCACGTTGCCCGCGTCCTCGATTTCCATGAGGCCGCCGCAGTTGGGGCAGACGAGCTGGCTGTCTGACTCGAGCCCAACGTACTTGGTCAGGAGCTTGTTCAGACTCCAGTCCCCGGTAAGTTTCCGAATCTCCTTCCTGTCCAAGAAGATCCCCTTGCATTTCGGGCAAACGTCGGCCTCGACCGCACGAAGATGGGAGTGACGAGTCTCCTTAGTCAGAGGCGACCAGTCTCTCGGACATTCGCGGGCGTCTCGGATCTTCCGGGGCACAAACGGGTCAGGCGTAACGGGGCTAAGAGATTGTCGCCCCCGCTTGGGCGTCTGGACTCAGTTCAACTTGACATGCCGAGAGATCGGTGCGACGGTCTGCACGTATCCTTTCGGCTCCGTATCTGCTAGGATGTCTCGAAGGAGTTGGTCCCGCTCTTTTGCCGGGACCCCGTCGAGGAACTTTCGTTTCTTGCCCGTCTTCTCCCACTCCCGGAATTCCTCTTGCTTCGAGACGTAGAGGGACTTGACCGTGTTCTGAACGAACTGCGTCCCGCCCACGCCGAGCTTGTCGGCGTCGTAGTCGCGCTGCACGAACTCGATGAAGAACCATTCGTCATCGAAGAGCTCGCGGGTGAAGGACTGGAGCAGCGGCCCGAACGAGTCCTTGTCCTTGTAGATCGGCGTCAGGAACTCGGCGCCCTTCGACTCGAGGTACGACTTCAGCTTCTCGATATCGGTCGTCCGGAGCGCGAGGTGCTGCATGTACGTCTGCGCGTCCTTCTGCGGCTTCCCCGCGAAACCGTAGGCGAACGGCGCCTGCGCATGCGAGACTTCATTCGGCGCGCTCAACCCGAGCACGACCGCGAGCCGCTCGCCGGTCAAGGGGCTCAGACATGCAAACGTCGCCATGGCGGTCTTCTCTTCGCCGACCCGTTCCGTCTCATACACGGGTGAATATCCGCTGTTCAGCAGGAAGTCCCGGAGCGCGCGGTAGGTGTTGACATCTCGGCACAGGACCGTCTTGTGGTCCACCTTGAGTTTCAGGAACGCGGGAAGGGCGGCCGTTCGCTCACCGATTGCGAATCGAAATGTCGGACGATAACCCTTTCGTGGCACGGGGTGGCACGGAACCCCGTGGACAGACTCGGCGGCCCGCCTGGCCCGCGGCCTGCGACTCAACTAAATAAATACGCGACGGTCTAGGCGCCGCCCTCGGGCGACTGAATGCAATACAAGTACGTCGTGCTGACGAACACGACCATCGGGACGTTCATGGCGCTGCTCGACTCGAACATCGTCCTGATTTCCCTTCCGACGATCATCCGCGACCTCCCAGGCACGACGACGCTCGAAGGCATCTGGATCATCTTGGGCTACGTGCTGGTGACGGCGAGTCTCCTGCTGACGATCGGCCGGTTGGCGGACCTGTACGGCCGCGTCCGTCTGTACAACATCGGCTTCGCGGTCTTCACAATCGGCTCGGGGCTTTGCAGCCTCTCCCCGAACGGCCAAAGCCTCGTGCTGTTCCGGCTCGTCCAGGGAATCGGGGCGGGCCTCCTCTTCGCGAACAGCGCCGCCATCCTGACGGATGCGTTTCCGGTCGCCGAGCGCGGGCGGGCCCTCGGGCTGAACCAGGTGGCGGGGACCGGCGGCGCCTTGATCGGCCTCGTCGCCGGGGGCGTCCTCACCGCGTATCTGGGTTGGCAATCGATTTTCTGGATCAACGTGCCCGTCGGCGTGTTCGCCACGATCTGGGCGTACACCCGGCTCAAGGAACTCGGGCCCCGTCCGGGCAGCAAGAAACTCGATCCGGCAGGAAATCTTCTCTTCGCGGGCGGCCTGTCCCTCGCGCTCCTCGGGGTCACGCTGGGCGCGATTTCCGGCTGGGCGACGATCGATCTCATCATGCTCTTCGCGGGCGTCGCGTGCCTCGTCGCCTTCGTGCCGATCGAACGGGTGGTGCCGTCTCCGATGATGGACCTCGCCTTGTTCCGAAACAGGGCGTTCTCCGCCGGTGTCGTGAGCAACCTCCTCGCGTCGACCGCTCGAGGGGCCGTCGGCCTCGTCCTCGTCTTCTACTTCCAAGGCGCGCTCGGCCTCGACGCACTGACCGCGGGCGTGCTCCTGATCCCGTTCTCGCTGGCCTTCGTCAGCATCGGTCCCGTCAGCGGTTACCTCTCGGACAAGTACGGCCCCCGTGGCTTCACCACGGCCGGTCTTCTCATTTCCGCGGCGTCGTACGTCTGGTTCGCGACGCTTCCGTACGGGGCCTCGTACTCGATCCTGGTCTTGCCGATGATCCTCGCGGGCATCGGAGGCGGCCTGTTCATCGCCCCGAACGTGGCGTCGATCATGAACTCGGTGCCCGTCGTGCGTCGCGGGGTCGCCGCGGGCATGTCGTCGACGCTCTTCAATGTCGGATTCCTCGTGAGCCTCGGGCTGGCGTTTGCGATCATGGCGTCGCGCATGCCGCTGGCCGTGATGCAAGCGATCTTCGCCGGGCTTCCCGTGCCTCAGGGGCAGCTCGAAGTCGGGGCGTTCATGGATGCGTTCCACCAGATCTTCTACGTGATCGCGGCGATCAGCCTGGTCGGGGCGATTTCGGCTTCCATCCGGCGCCGGATGCCCGCGGACGCGGTGGGCATCGAGTAAAGGCATAAACGCCGCGGGTGCGGTACCTCCTCCAATGGTCCTGTTCGCGAAGGACATCCTCGAACCCGAGTTCCTCTCGATGCGACCCGACACGACCCTTCTCGAAGCCGCGAAGGCGATGGCGGACCTCCGCCACGGGTTCGTCATCGTGTCGTCGCCGGCGGGACGGCCGGTCGGCATCGTCACCGAGTGGGACATCATCGCGAAGGTCGTCGCGGTGGGGCGAGACCCCGCGAAGGTCCGCCTCGAGGAGTTGATGTCGCGGCCCCTCGTCTACGTCGATGCGGGCGATGGGATCGATCGAGTCGCGGCAATCATGGCCGAAAAAGGGATCCGAAGGGTCCTCGTCGAAAAGGACGGCCAGGTCCTCGGCGTGATCCGCAATCAAACGATCGTCCGCCGGATGCGGGACTACATCGACGCGATCAGCTCGCAAATCGCTCGGGCCCAGCTGCCGCCCCTGTGAAGCCATCCGTGGGCGTCGGGCCGGCTGCGCGGCCCATGATCCTCTCACGCCGAGGCCGCGATGGAATTCTCGAGGACCCCGATTCCCTCGATCTCGATTTCAATGCGATCGCCGGGCTTGAGGTAGCGAGCGCGGTCGCCCCGCTCGAGCTCGCAACCTCCGGGGATCGTCCCGCTGCCCCACACCTCACCCGCGTGGATCGGTTGGAACCGGGAGAGGAACTCGAGCATCTCCGGGAACGACCACAGGGCTCGCTGGCCTTCGCGGACCCACGGGTTCTCGTGGACGAGAGTGCGGTACCGATCGCGCAGCCGTTCCTCGTTGTTCACGCGCACGACGATCGCTTGGTCCCGCAGTTCTCCGAACTCGTCGCGGGTCACGATGCACGGCCCGAGGGCGTTCGCCCAGTCCTTCCCCGGAGCCGGCCCCATGCCGGTGCGGCTCGCCGTCGCCTGGAGGTCCCGGGCCGAGAAATCGTTGAAGATCGTGACGCCGAAGAGATGGGCATTGGCCTTCGCCGCGTCAATGTCCCGCCCGCCCTCCCCGAGGACGAAGCCGATCTCCGCCTCGTAGTCCATCTTCGCCGAAGGCACGAGCCGCGGCGTCCGTCCGTCGAACGTCTCGAAGCGCATCGGAGGGATGGCCTCCTTCGTCCCGACGACGTTCAATGGATTGCCGTTGTAGTACGCGGGTAGCGCGTCCCACTCCGGCGGAATCTGTGCCCACGCGGCCGCCCGCGTGCGAGCGACATGGGCCCGAAACGCGAGGAAGTCTCGCAGCAGCCGCGGAGCAATCGGCGAATGGATCCGCACGTCGCCCGGTCGAAACGCCCACAGGGGGGCGTCGGACTCGATCTTCTCGGCCTCGGAGAGCACTCGGAGCGCCCGGTCCCATACGTCGCCCGTCAACTCGGGACACGCATCGATGAACGCGAGCGTGTCCGCCGGGATGGCGGAATCCACCGCGGCGAGGTCGACGATTTTCTCCCAGTGGTCCCACCGGCCGAGGACAGCGCCCAGGCGGGGTGGCCCTCCCGCCGTCGAAAATCGCACGAGCCTCATGCAAGCCTCCGCGCGCCTCGGAACCCGATTCGAATCCGAACCTGCAGAAGGACCACGGTCTCACCTCGATTCAGGCGGAGGGGGATTCCCAGCCTTCGCCCGCCGGTTGGGCTCGCGGGACGTTCTCGGACCAGCTCAGGACGTACGCCGGATCGCGGTACGCGAAGCCTTGGGTCGTGATTCGCATGGTCTCGAAGTACGTGTCGAGCATGACCGCGAGGCGCGCCTGCACCTTCCCCCGGGCCGCGAGGGAGCGTTGGGCCGCGTTCCCCTGGGGACTGTGCGGCGTCGACCCGGGGTGGAAGGTGAACGAGCCTTCCTCGATAACGCCTTCGCGGGCGCCGTAGAAGGCGTTGCAGAAGAACATCAACTCGTCCGAATCGACGTTGAAGTGCGCATACGGGGCCGGGACCTCCCGTGGGTGCCAGCCGGCCATCACGGGGACGAACGAACAGAGGGAGAAGCCGCTCTGCGGGACGTTGCCCGACTGAAACGTCTGGTGCATCGGCGGGGCCGTGTGGATCTCTCGTGCGATGCCGTGGTGGCTCTTGATATCAAAGACGAACGGATACAGGGCGCCTTCCCACCCGTGAACTTCCCGCCGCTATGCTTCACGTCGATCGGGAATTCCCCGCGCTCGTCCCGGAACGGCGGCAACTCCGGGGTCTCGATTTCCGTCTCGACGACGGGCGACATCAGGGTGGCTTGGCCCTCCCTGTTTAGGTAGTGCGGTGCGAAGTTGATCGGATAGATTGACTCGATGATGAGGAACCAGGCCTTCGGCGAGGTGAGGTCGATCCGGTACGTCGTGCCTTTCGGAATTGCGACGTAGACGTCCTTGCGAAACTTCAGGTCTCCGTACTCCGAGCGCACGACGCCCTCACCGTCCTGGACGAAGTACACCTCGTGTCGCTCCCCGTTTCGGAAGAACGTGTCTTTCGGCATTGACTCGTCCGGTTTCGAGACCGAGATCGAGGTCCGAGGCCCGTGGACGATGGGCTTTCGAGCGGAGAGTGCATTTCCCTCAAACGGAATCCGTCCGGTGAAGATGTGGTACGGTTGGAGGACGTCCGCCTCCGGCGGGAACTCCGGCACGAGATCGAAATCCCCTTTCGTCGGGGCTTTCACCTGCTCCGTCGGATAGAAGCGCACGTGCAGCTTCCGCGACCACGCGCCGCTGAAGCCGTACGACCCATGGATCTCCTCGCGGGCGAGGACGTTCGGGATCACGTAGAACTCGGTGTGGGGGGTCGACGGCACGGTGCCCTTCCGGACGATCATTGCCATCGTGGCCTCCTCCGCCCGCGGAGATAACGGCGCCTCGACTTAAACCCGCGGGGCTCATGCACGGCGGCGCGATTGCGCGTATCGGATGCCGCCTCCGGCGAGGAGGACCTCCCGCTGGTACGGCCGTAATTCGACGCGGACCGCAGTCTTCGTGGCGCGCGTGAGATTTTCCACGACCGCATCGCCGCGTCCGCGGATCGCCGCGAGCAGTTTCGTGATCCGGAGGCGGTCCCCTTGCTGGATTTCGTTGTAACCCTTTGGGTCCGCGAAGGTGACGGGAGGGATGCCCGAGTTCACCAGGTTGTCCATGTGGATTCGCGCGAACCCCTTCGCGAGGACCAAGTGCACGCCCAAGAACATCGGTGCGACCGCGGCGTGCTCCCGCGACGAACCTTGGCCGTAGTTCTCGCCCGCGACGATGAATCCGCCGCCCGCCTTCTTCGCGCGTTCCGGGAAGCTCGGGTCGACGTATTCGAAGACGTGCTCCGCGATCGCGGGGATGTTCGACCGCAGCGGGAGGATCTTCGCTCCCGCGGGCATGATGTGGTCCGTCGAGATGTTGTCGCCGAGACGAAGGAGGACCTCGCCCTCGATCGTGTCTTTCGGCGGCGCGGCGACGGGGAGCGGCGCGATGTTGGGGCCGCGAACAACCTGGACCGCGGATCGGTCCCTCGGAGGCCACTCGAAACCCGACGTATCGACGGGATACTTCGTGGGCTCCTTCAGGGCCGGATATTTGCCGAGCTCCCGTGGATCCGTGATGACTCCGTGAACCGCCGTTGCTGCCGCGGTCTCGGGGCTGCACAGGTAGACGAGGTCGTCTGCGGTCCCGCTCCGCCCCTCGAAGTTTCGGTTGAACGTCCGGACCGAGGCCCCTTTCGTCGGCGGGGCGAATCCCATTCCGATGCACGGGCCGCAGGCCACTTCGAGTTCGCGGACGCCGGCCTTGATCAGTTTCGTCATGAGGCCGCTCGTCAGCATGAGGAGGAGGGTCTGCCGGGAACCCGGGGAGACCGCCATCGCAATGCCGGGAGCGACGTGCTTCCCGTCCAGGGCGTGCGCGACGACGCCGAGATCCCGGAACGACGAGTTCACGCTGCTCCCGACGGCCACCTGGGCGACTTCGGTCCCAGCGACCTCGCTGACGGGCTTCACGTTGTCCGGACTCGATGGACACGCGATCAGCGGTTCGAGCGTCCCGAGATCGATGTCGACCGTGTCGTCGTAGTGGGCGTCCTCGTCCGCGCCGAGTGACTTGAAGTCCTTCCCCCGGGCCTGGGCGGTGAGGAACTGCTTCGTCATCCCGTCCGCCGGAAACACGGAACCGGTCGCGCCGAGCTCCGTTCCCATGTTCGCGATCGTTCCCCGGGAGGGGACGGTCAACTCCTTCAGCGCGGGGCCTGCGTACTCGAGGACCTTGTTCTTCGCCCACTTCACGTCGAAGTGGTTCAGCAGTTCCAAGATCACGTCCTTCGCGCTCACCCACGGATTGAACTTGCCCGTGAGCTTGATACGGACCACCTCGGGCATCGTGAGCCGGTACGGCTCGCCCGCCATCGCGCTTGCGACCTCGAAGCCGCCCGCACCGATTGCGAGCATGCCGCAGGCTCCCGCTTGTGGCGTGTGGGAGTCACAGCCGAGCATCGTCTCGCCCGGCATGTCGAAGCGCTCCATGTGGGCCCAATGGCTGATGCCGTTTCCCGGTCCTGAGAAGATCGCCCCATACCGCTGGCACACGCTCCGCAGGAAGCGGTGGTCGTCCGCATTCTCGTATCCGGTCTGGAGGATGTTGTGGTCCACGTATTGCGTCGCCTGGCGGATCGCGACGGCGTCCTGCCGCATCTGCTCGAACTCGAGCCACGCGAGCGTTCCGGTCGCATCCTGGAGGAGCGCCTGATCCATCCTGAGCGCGATCTCGTCGCCGGGATTCATCGCGCCATCGGCGAGGTGAGAACCGATGAGTTTGTGGGTGAGCGTTTCCCCCAAGGAAACTTCTCCGGCGCGTGGTGAGACCCTCGTACCCTATCAAGGTTGATGCGTACGAACCGTGATAGATCCGATGTTACCCTTAAACAAGGTTGATTTCACGGAGCGGCGTTACCTCATCGCGGTGGTCAGCGTTATCTAGCCCGAGTCGCTTCGTTTCGGCGCGCGGCGATGGCGAAGTACTTCGTGACGGGGGCGACCGGCTTTATCGGCGGTCGGGTCACCCGGCAGCTGGTCGATGCCGGCCAAGAGGTGGTCGCGATTGCGCGGAACCCGGAACGCGCAAAGGACCTGGTCTCGCTCGGGGTCGATGTCCGTCCGGGAGACATCACGGATCCGGATTCGCTGCGCCGCCCGATGGCCGGAGTCGATGGGGTGTTCCACATCGCGGGCTGGTACAAGATCGGCTCGAAGGATCGCGCCGAGGGCGAGCGCATCAATGTGGCGGGCACGCGGAACGTGTTGACCGCCATGAGGGATCTCGGCATCCGGAAAGGGGTCTACACCAGCACGCTCGCGGTGTCCTCGGACACGCATGGTGAGCTGGTCGACGAAACGTACCGGAGCGACGGTCCATGGCTGACGGAATACGACCGGACGAAGTGGGTGGCCCACTACGAGGTTGCGGAACCGATGATCCGTGCGGGCCTCCCCCTGGTCATCGTCCAGCCGGGAGTCAACTATGGTCCGGGAGATACGAGCGAGATCCGGCCCTTGATCGTGCGATATTTGCAGCGCAAGCTGCGAGCCCTCCCGAAACGAACCGCGTATTGTTGGGCCCACGTCGACGATACGGCGCGTGGCCACCTCCTCGCGATGGAGAAAGGAAGCGTCGGGCAGACGTACATGCTCGCGGGGTGGCCTCACACCCTGATCGATGCGTTCGACCTGGCGGAGCGGATCACCGGGATTCCGGCGCCCCGGTTCCATGCGTCGCCGGGTCTGCTGCGTGCGATGGCGGCGATCTCTCGCTCGGAGAGGCTTCGAGTTGCCGCGGGTGTGACCTATCTTGGGAGCAACGCAAAGGCCCGACGCGAGCTGGGATTCGCGCCGCGGCCCCTGGAGGAAGGTCTTCGCGAAACGCTTCGGCATGAGATGCGGTTGCTCGGAATCGATTCCGCGGCGAGCTGATTGGGCTCTCGTGAGGAATCCCTCAAATAAATGATGCGCGTTGCCGGCGCAATTCTCTGGAGGAAATGACATGCCGTACAACGATGGCCAGAGCACTTTGTACTTCGGACCCTGGTACCGAAAGTCTCCATTCTTCGAGGCCACCCAGCGCGCGGGCGCGAAGGCGTACGACATCTACAACCACATGTACCTCCCCGGCCTCTACACCGATCCGTTCGAGGAATACTGGCATCTCATCAACCACGTGACCCTATGGGACGTGAGCGTCGAGCGCCAGGTCGAGATCAGCGGCAAGGACGGTGCGAAGTTCGCGGAGCTCGTCACGCCGCGGGACCTGACGAAATGCGACGTCGGCCAGGGCAAGTATGTGGTCATCACGGACGAAAACGGCGGGATCATCAACGACCCCGTGTTGATCCGCCTGGAGAAAAACCGGTTCTGGTTGAGCCTCGCGAATTCGGATACCCTGCTGTGGGCGAAAGGGGTCGCCGTCAATTCCGGGATGGACGTGGACATCTCCGAGCCGGACGTTTCACCGCTCCAGGTCCAGGGACCGGATTCAAAGCACGTCTTGAAGGATCTCGTGGGTCGCGCGGTCCTCGACCTCGGTTACTACTATTTCATGAGCACCAAAATTGGCGGCATTCCGGTCGTCATCACGCGGACCGGTTGGACGGCCGAGGTCGGCTACGAGGTGTACCTGACGGACGGCCGTCGAGGCGTCGAGCTCTGGGACCGGATCATGGAGGCGGGGAAGAAATACGACATCCGCCCGATCGCGCCCTCGGAGATTCGGCGGATCGAGGGTGGCATCCTGAATTACGGGTCCGACATGACGCTCGAAAACAACCCCTACGAAGTCGGCCTGGGCTGGCTCGTCGATCTCGGCAAGAAGGCGGACTTCATCGGGAAGAAGGCGCTCACGAAGATCAAGAAACAGGGCGTGAAACGGAAGCTTGTCGGCGTCGAGATCCCCGGTGCCCAGATCCATGCGTGGGCCACCGAGTTCTGGGACGTGACGAAGGACGGAAAGAAGGTCGGCCATTTGACGGCCCTCACCTACTCTCCCCGCCTCGAGAAGAACATCGCTTACGCGTGGGTCCCGATCCGATTGGCCAAACTCGGGACGCGGCTCACGATCGCGACTTCCGCGGGAGACCGCGACGCCATCGTCGTCAAGAAGCCGTTCGTCGATCCGAAAAAGTCGATTCCGAAATCATAGCGCGCGGCCGGCCTTGGAGTGGGTTCGAGGTCACTTCGATCGGAGGACAGGTCGCGTCAGGCAGGTCGCTCCGCCTTCGGCCTTGAGAGAGATCTCCTTCCCGCGGTAGGTCCGGACGCGACACCCGGCAGCCTCGAGGCGCTTCCGGGTGATTGGGTTTCCTTCGAGGACGATGCAATCGCGGGGCCCGACCGCGAGCACGTTGGGCGCCATCGTGGTGAATTCCTCGTCCGGGACTTCGACGAATTCGAACCTGCGTTCCCGGAGGGATTTCCAGAATGGGACCGGGAAGAGGCGTGGGTACACCACCGCGAGGTCCTCATCCACGATGCTGATGAGGGACATCAGATGGAGGCACGCGTCCGGGCCTTGGAAGTATGGCAGCGGGACGGCCTCTACCTCGACACCGATGCCCTTCATGGTCTCCCGAATCTGCGTCAGGCCCTCGGCGTTCGTTCGGAATCCCTGGCCGACCGCCAACAAGCCGTGATTCACCCAGAGGAGATCGCCGCCTTCCGCCGTCGCATCGCCGCGGAGCCTCGCGAGGATCGGCACGCGAAGGGCGTCGAACGTTCGGGCCATCGATTCCTCTTCGCCTCGTCGGAGTTCCTTTCCCATCCGGAGGATGACCGCCCCGCGATCGGTCACGATGGCCGGATCGTGCACGAAGATCGAATCCGCCTTCCCCCGCTGCGGGTCCTCATGATATCGAACGTCGACCCCGGATTGTTTCAGCAGGTCGACGAGCCGGTCGTGCTCCCGCCGAGCCGCGGCGAGGTCGGGTTTCGCGGTGTATCCCCACGGCTTCGGATTCGCCGAGCCAAACGCGGCGTCAGGCCGCCGCACGAGGACCGTGCGGAGCGGATCCGACATGCTTTGGCTTCCATAGGTACGCGACAGGCCGGTCCTCCGAGTTTGGAAAGGGTCCCGCCCTCTTACTGTTTCCCCCTCCACACGACGATGGCGGTCAAATAAGCGCTCGCCATTCCGCCGGGTACTCGAGGGGATTTCCCGTGGTCATCGAAGGCGGACAAACGACGCTCTTCTTCGGTACCTGGTACCGGAAATCTCCTTTCTTCGACGCGGCCCGCCACGCCGGTTGCTACGCGTACGACGTGTACAACAAGATGTACATTCCGAGCAACTTCGCCGATCCCATCGAGGAATACTGGCACCTCGTGAATCATGCGACCGTGTGGGACGTCGGATGCGAACGTCAGGTGGAGATTCGGGGTCCGGACGGATACGAGTTCATGGAGTACCTGACGCCGCGGGACCTCACCACGTGCACGGTCGGCCAAGCGAAGTACGTCGTCCTGACGGACGAGCAAGGCGGGATCATCAACGACCCCGTGCTCACGCGACTCGGGAAGAGCCGGTTCTGGCTCTCCACCGCGGATAGCGATGTGCTCCTCTGGGCGAAAGGCGTCTCTTACCACTCAGACTTCGACGTCGAGATCCGAGAACCCGACGTCTCCCCCATGCAGATTCAAGGACCGAAATCGAAAGACGTTCTCCGCGCGCTCGTGGGCCCATCGGTCTCGAATTTGGAATACTACCACTTTCTCGAAACGACGATCGATGGCATCCCGGTGATCGTCACGAGGACGGGATGGTCCGCCGAAGTCGGATACGAGGTCTATCTGTGCGACGGAAGTCGAGGAACCGATTTGTGGAACCGCGTCATGGCGGCCGGGAAGCCATTCGACCTACGGCCCACCGGTCCCTCCGAGTACCGGCGGATCGAGGCGGGGATCCTGAACTATCCGTCGGACATCGATTGGAATCACAACCCGTACGAAGCCGGTTTGGGATGGCTCGTCGACCTGGACAAGAAACACGACTTCATCGGCCGTGCCGCGTTGAGAAAAATCAAGAGAGAGGGTGTAAAGAGGAAGCTCGTCGGTGTCGAGGTCCCGGGTGACGAGGTCGTCCGGCCCTGGCTTCCGCATCCGTGGCCCGTGCGGAAGGACGGCAAGGAGGTCGGAACCTTGACCGCGCTCGCGATGTCGCCGCGCCTCCAGAAGAATATCGGATACGCCTGGTTGCCGATTCCATTGACGAAGCTTGGTACCGAAATCGAAATCGAGACACCGGCCGGTTCGCGGAAGGCGATCGTCGTCAAGAAGCCATTCATCGATCCGAAGAAGGAAACGCCGAAGTCCTGATTCCGCATTGGATGCCCGATTGATTTCGCACATCGCCAAAACGCTCATCTAGCTTTCCAGCTTCCCGGTCCCAAATCCGGAGGTGGTATGATGCCCGGCCACGTGCGCGACGGCGTGCTGACGGAAACCACGAACGACTACGCGGGTCCGATCCTCCCGGGGTTCCGGGAGACGGCATGGATCCAGAAATCGCCGTACTTCCATCGTGCCGCGAAGCACGGCGTTCGGGCGTACGACCTCTACAATCACATGCTCATGCCGGGGCTCTACACGGACCCCGTCGAAGAGTATTGGCATCTCGTGAACCACGTGACCCTATGGGACGTCGGCGTGGAGCGGCAGGTCGAGATCGATGGCCCGGACGGATTCGAATTCATGCAAATGCTCACGCCGCGGGACATGGAGAAGTGCGGGGTCGGAGAGTGCAAGTATGTGCTCCTCACGACTCCAGACGGCGGGATCATCAACGACCCGGTCCTCCTCCGCTTGGGGGAAGATCACTTCTGGCTCTCGCTCTCCGATTGGGACGTCCTCTTCTGGTGCAAAGGCGTCGCGGTCAACGCCGGACTCGATGTCATCGTGCGGGAGCCGGACGTCTCCCCGCTCCAGTTGCAGGGCCCGAAATCAAAGGATGTGATGGTGGACTTGTTCGGCGAGGACATCCTCGCTCTCGAGTACTACCATCTGACGGAGACGCAGTTGGATGGAATCCCCCTCGTCATCACGCGGACCGGTTGGAGTGCCGAACGGGGCTACGAGCTGTATTTGCGCGACGCGCGGCTCGGCGAGAAGCTCTGGGATGCGGTCATGGGCGCGGGCGCCAAGTATGACATCCGACCGGTCGCCCCGTCCGAGATCCGGCGGATCGAGGCGGGGATCCTGAATTACAGCTCGGACATCATGCTCGACAACAATCCGTACGAGGTCGGTCTCGGTTGGACGGTGGACGAGGACAAAAGGTCGGACTACCTCGGGAAGGCCGCGCTCGCTCGAATGAAGAAGGAGGGCATCAAGCGAAAGCTCGTCGGGGTCGAGGTCGAAGGCGCCTCCCTCGGGGCTTGGATCCCTGACTACTGGGACGTCCACGCGGACGGTCGGAAGGTGGGCCACGTCACCTCGTTGACGTACTCGCCGCGGCTCGAGAAGAATATCGGCTATGCGCTCGTGGGCATCGATCACGCGTGTCCACGTCGAAGGGGACCCGCGCCGCCACCGTGGTGAAGAAGCCGTTCGTCGACCCGAAGAAGGACATTCCGAAATCATGATGGTCGGCGGTCAAGGTTGAAGTAGCGCGCGTGCCGTCGGCTCCGGGATGGCCCTCACCCTCGGATCCCGCGTCACCCTCCACGACGGGAACACGATGCCGGTCCTCGGGCTCGGCATGTGGCAGGCCGGCTCGGGCAAGCAGACCCGCAACGCGGTCGCGACTGCCCTCGAGATCGGGTACCGCCTGTTTGATACCGCGAAATTGTATGGGAACGAGCGCGACCTCGGAACCGCGATTCGGGAGAGCGGGATCCCACGCAAGGAGATTTTCGTCACGACGAAGCTCTGGAACAACGACCAGGGCTACGAGTCCGCGCTGCAGGCGTTCGAGAAGAGTCGCCGCGAGCTCGGCCTCGACTACGTTGACTTGTACCTCATCCACTGGCCCGTGCCGGGTCTGAGAGAGGAGTCGTGGAAGGCGCTCCTCAAGATCCGTGACGAGGGACTCGCGCGGTCGATCGGGGTGAGCAACTTCACGATCCGACACCTGGAAGAACTGCTCCGCGGGACACCGGCTCCGCCCGCCGTGAACCAGGTCGAGTTCCATCCCTTCCTGTATCAGAAGGACTTGCTCGAATTCTGCGTGCGCCAGAAGATCCAGCTCGAAGCATACAGCCCCCTCACCCGCGGTCATCGACTCAATCATCCGGTCATTTCTCAGATCGCATCGAGGCACGGTCGGACCCCGGCCCAGGTCTTGATTCGTTGGAGCCTGCAACATGGGCTCGTCGTCATTCCAAAGTCAATCCGTCCGGATCGAATTCGAGAGAATGCGGCGGTCTTCGATTTCGAGCTGAAGGCCGAAGACATGAAGCGACTCGATTCGCTCGACGAGAGCTCGCACGTGGCCTGGGACCCCGAAGACCTGCCGTGACGGTCGGCGTGCCGCAAAGAGCGGGGCAGTCTTTACCGTCCGCCGCGATTCCCCATCGTGGTCCGGCCGAAATACGAACTCCCGGATGATCTCGGCCCGGCATCCCTAGCGGATCGCCGGCGCTTCTACCGGCGGTCGATGGACTTCCGTGCCGCGGCGAAATGGATGACCGCCTCCAGGGGCGAGCGGGTCTACGCGCTGATCCTCGGCCGGCACTCCGGAATCTACCCGCGGCGATTCCGACACCTGAAGAACGTTCCGCTGATTGTCGACGACGTTCGCGACGTCCAGAACCTCCGTCCCTATCTCGTGAAGTACCTCCCGGAAGGTTTGTACTACGATCGAAATGTGTACACCTCTCTTGAGGGCGCTCGAAAAGCCCGGCTCGATTACTCTCACGCATGGCGCAGTCCGTTCTTCGCCGGGCAGGAACTTGCCTTCGACCTGGACCCGGAGAACCTGGACTGCCCGATCCACGGGGACATCGCCGAGAAGATGCAGCGCCATCAGGGCCTTTCGTTCTGCGACTGGGAGTTCGAGGAGGTCCGTCGACAGGCGGCGGCGTTGTACGACGAGCTCTCCGCGCGGTGGACCCGGCTGAAGGTCGTCTACTCCGGCCGCGGATTCCATGTCCACGTCTTCGATGACGAGGCGTTTCGCCTGACCCGGAAAGAGCGGTCTCGCATCGCCACTCGATTCGCGCGGCGATACGCGATCGACGAATGGGTCACGTCCGGGGAGATGCGGCTCATCCGCCTCCCATACTCGTTGCACGGGATGGTCTCTCGGGTCGTCGTCCCCATCCCTCGGGGCGACGTAGCGAAGTTTCGGTACAACGATCCGCGAGCGGTCCCGCGTTTCTAGCCGCGCCTACTTCTTCGCCTTCTTTTCCTTGCGGCCCGCGTAGTAGGCTTTCTTCTTTGCGGCCTTCTTCGACTTCTTCTTCTTGGCCATCGATGCCCGAATGCGCCCGGAAGATTGAAGGCTTTCGCCTCCCGGCACGTACGCGATGCCCTGGATCTCGACCTTCATGCCCAGGAGCAAGTCGGCGCGGACGGTCGCACGAGCCGGTCGCGGTTCGGCGGCGAAGAACTCCGCGTACACCTCGTTCATCCCGCGGAAGTCCTCGAGATCCTTCAGGTACACGGTGGTCGAGACGACGTGCTCGAGGCTCGAGCCCGCGGCTTCGACGACCTTGCGGAAGTTCTCGAGCGTCTTCCGTGTCTGGAGCCGGATATCGCCGTCGACCACCTTACCGTCCGAGCCGAGCGGTCCGTGCCCCGCGAGGAACACGAAATTCTGGAGGCGTACGCCCCACGAGAAGGGAAGACCGATCGCGGGGAGGTCGGTCTGAATTGCTTCTTTCTTCATGTCCGCCGGTAGCTCCGCTTGCAGATATGAGGGTTGACGGCCGCGGATCTGAGTCGGCCGGCGATCGGGCCCGAGGACGGCTGACGCTAGTCCTTGACTTGCGATCTTCGGGCGCTCGGTGCGGTTTTCATCTCGAGTGCCACACGGGCGCCTTCGCGTTCGAGGAGCCTCCGCTTCGTTTCCGGGCCCCCTTCGGAGGAGTAATTCCCGAGGCCGCCCGATTTCGGGACCACGCGGTGGCACGGGATGACGATGACCACCGGGTTTCGCGCGCACGCGGTCCCGACGGCGCGGCTCGCTCCGGGCCGCCCGAGCCGTCGGGCGATCTCCCCGTACGTGATCGTCTCGCCCGGGGGAATCGTCCGCAAGAACTCGAGGACCTCTCGTTCGAAGGGCGCGACCTCGAGCGCGAGCGGAATGTCCTGCAGATCGCCCTTTCCCGTGTGGACATGTTCGAGGATCCGGGCCAGATATGGGTGCTCCGATCCCGCCGTCTCCGACGGAGCCTTGCGAGCCAGCCTCACCGCGGCGACGCGATCCCCCAGGACCTCGAGCTGGACGTACAGTCCGAGTTCGCGGCTGAACTTCGAGTAGACCTCCAGCGCTTCTCCGTCTTCTCGGCCGGAACGCGCGCGGACCATCGGGAGCATCGCACGAACCACATGATGCTCGGCCCGGTTCAGGTGCTGTTCGAATGTGCTCCGAGCGATGCCGAGAGAAAGGCTGACCTGTTCCGTCGTCGCCCTCCGCGGGAATTCATAGTAGCCGGCTTCGTACGCCGCGAGGAGAGCCCTCGCCTGCTTCTCGGTGAGTTTGGGCAAGAACAACGGGGACGAGTAGGCGACCCGATCTCCGCGCGTCGGGATGGGGCGCCGCTTCGAAACGAGGCGGGCACCGGGGAACTGATCGAGAAGGGCTTGCGGGTCGGCCCCGTCCTCGAGGACCAGCGTCACCCGCGCTTCGCCATTCTGCCAACGAATCGGCGGGATGAGGTGCGCGCTCTGATCCGCGAGGGACGCGATGACTTCTTCTTCGCGACCAGAGCCGTCGAGCAACAGGGTGACCTCGTCCCCGGTCCGCGTCCTATGAAGGACTTCGCCGCCGAAACCGTTGATCTCGGCGGCCCCGTCGAGGCCATCCACGTCTCCAAAGCAGCGGAGGAGCAGGAGTCGGCCCATCGGATACGCATCGATGGCGAGGCGCGGATGTCGTTCCGTGACTTCCTGCAGGGGCCCTTCGGAGCGAGTCGCGAAGCTCATCTGTGTCGTCATACGACCTCACCCTCTGCTGCGGAGGCGACCGTTCCGTGCCGACCGATCGCTTTCGCGTCTGTCCCGCGGGCACACATGCCTCCCGACATGGCGGCCGAGGGCATCACTCTTGGGCCGGCGATCGCCGGTGATTCACCGGCCTGGACGCGGCGCGTCGCGCGATTCGGTGGCCTTCATGAACGGCCCACCTGTTGGCGATAGAGGTGGAGGGCGTGGGGGCTCGTGTTCCAGTCTCCCGCAATCTTGATGGCCGGTAGCCTCTCCTGTCCCGCCCGAAGACCGAGGTACTTGGCCGAGTACGGGCCCCGCGCGGCAATCTTCCTCAACGGCTTGAGCTCGTCCTCGGCGGTCCCGACCTGGTCGAGGAGGTCGAGCAAGGAGCGCCCCATCGCGCCGGTGAGGAACGCCTCGAGACCCGTGAGGTCTCCCGTGTGGCCCGCGTTGAGCGACCGGAGGTATCGAGACCGATCCGGAGGCAGGATGTGCACGGGCGGCCAGTTGTGTTTCAGGAAGTGAAGGTTCAGGAGGAGTCGACCGACCCGGCCGTTCCCGTCGCTGAAGGGGTGGATTGACTCGAACTCGAAGTGCATGCGCGCGCCAAGCGAGAAGACGTCGACGCCCTCCATTTCCTGCTTCGCATACGACTCCTCCCAGTCGCTCATGAGGGCGACGACCTTCTCCATCCGAGGCGGGACATGTCGGACGCCGGCGATGCGAACATTCACCTGCCTCCACTGACCCGCATCCGGCTTGATGCCTCGGAACACGGTGTCATGGAGGTCGAGGACCGAGGATAGCCGAATCGCATCGGTACGTCGGCGGAGCAGGCTCTCGAAGGCCTGCTCATGCTGGATCGTCTCGAGGACATCCGGAAGCGATCGATTCGATACGCTCCGTCCTTCCAGCAGGATCCGTTCGACATCTTTGCGCGTGAGCGTGTTCCCCTCAATCGCGTTCGTTCCCCATGTGTTGAGCGCCCCGGTGCGTCGCCACACGCCCGACGGGAGTGTGTCCAATGGAGCTCGGGTGAGCAATTCGTGCCTGAGCTGGGTCAGTATGGCCTCCAGCATATTCTTTCCATATACCATACATTATATTTAAGGATATATGGGCATACGACATCTCAATCCAATATACCATATCACCTGGACGGATCCAAAGGACAGAGCGCGGGTCACTGCTTCCGGGCGGGTCGTTTCTTCGGCAACGAAGAGGCGAATCCGACCCCGCGCGCCACCCAAGTTTGGAGCGCGGCGTCTGTGCGGGTTCCCGCGGGCGCCACGAGGAGCCAACCCGCCATGGCGCGGGGCCCGGAAAGATCGAACGGCTTCGCGCCCGGTTCCTTCAACATCGCGTCGGTCGTGGCCGGCTCGATCCGCACAATGAGATCGTCGCCGTGGATGCCGACGCACATGTTGCCGCTCAGGAGGAAGGCGATCCCGCCGAACAATTGCTTCTCGGTGATGTCCTTGCGGCCCGCGAGCGCCTTGCGGACTCGCGCGGCTTGGGCCTCCGAATAGGTCATGCGCGCCCCGAGAGGGAACCGCCCGAGGGTTCAAGAACCATGACCCGGCGGCCGGGGCGACCGCGACCTGGAGCCGCCTTTCACGCACGGCGTTCCCGGGCCGGGTGCCGCACGTATTTCTACCCTGACCCCTTTCTGCCCGGTGGAATGCCGACCCTCGAGGTCCGAGGGCTCAAGAAGTCCATCGACGGCCACGAGGTTCTGAAGGACGTATCTTTCGGACTGCAAGACGGCGAATTGGCCGCGATTTTGGGTCCCTCCGGCGGCGGGAAGACAACGCTGTTCCGATGCATCCTCGGCGAACTGACGCCCCAGGCGGGCCAGATCCTCATCGACGGCCAAGAGGTTGGCCAGCTGCCGACGGAGCGCCGCGGAATCGGGATCGTCTACCAGAGCTTCGCCCTCTTTCCCCACCTCTCCGTCGCCGACAACATCGGATACGGATTGCGGGCGCGGAAGGTTCCGGCCGGCATCGCGCGCGGCCGGATCGCGGAGATGGTTGATCTGGTCCACCTCGAAGGAAAAGAGAATCGGTTGCCCCACGAGCTCTCGGGCGGCGAGCGGCAGCGGGTCGCCCTCGCGCGGGCGCTTTGCGTGGAGCCCAAGATTCTCCTCCTCGACGAGGCGTTCGGGTCTCTCGACGCGACGATGCGGACCCAGGTAGTACAGGAAGTTCGATCGATCATTCGTCAGCAAAAGGTCACCACCTTGTTCATTACGCACGACCAGGAGGAGGCGTTCATGTTCGCGCGGCGCTTGATCGTACTGAACGATGGACGCATCGTCGCCTCCGGATCCCCCGAGAGCATGATGAAGCACCCCGACCTGTTCATCCAGGATTTCATGAAGATGGTCCTATTCGCGGAGGCAAGCGTGCAGATGGGTCCAGACGGATCGCCGTACATCACGCTCGACGGCGGCGCACAGATCCCGGTGCACATCCCGGGTGTGCGCGGGGGAGAGAAAGTCCATGTGATGGTGAAGAAAGGAGCGGAGGCCGAGCGGATCGAGGTGTGGCACGGCGATACGAAGTAGGGCATTCTCGATTGTCGCCCTCGTACTGTCGGTGAGCGTTGCCGTGTCTCTCACGGACCTCTACAAGGTCCAGGAGGGGGCCCTCGTCGTCTACACGACGCCCGCACTCCAGAGTCTGCTCGAGTCGTTGGTGGTCCCCGCGTTTCGGAGCGCGACGGGAATCGACGTCACCCTCGTATACGTCAGCGCGGGGGAGCAGTACAACCGGCTTCGGATGTCGGGAGGCCATCCTGAGGCCGATGTCTTCCTCCATGCGTCACCCCTCTTCCTTGAGAAGGGGTACGCGGCGGGCTACTTCCTGCCATTCCAGGTCGCCAACGTCTCGGTCCCGCCGGACTTCGCGAGCCGCAACGTGACCGGGGGACACGTGTGGTACGCATTCGCATGGAGTCCTCTGGCCGAAGTATACGACCCCGCCCTGGGTGCGCCTCCCGATCTCACCTTCATCAACAGGACGTTCGGGTTCCCCCATCCGCTGCTGAGCAACAACGGGATCTATGCCGTGTTGTTCTTCGAGAACGCCCTCGGGAACCTCTCCAAGACCGCGGGCGCGAGGGCGCTGGCCCATACGGTCGTGCAGCCGGCGAACGCACGCGCGAACATCCTCGGCATTGCCGACCATACGTTCGAGGTGACACTGGGCTACGAAGGCGTCACCTTGTTCTACCAACACCAGGGTGCCCGAGTCGACTTCGACCTCCCGCTCCTCGATGGCCAGCGGTTCGTGACGCCGGTCATCTTCTCGGCCGCCCTCGTCAAAGGGCATCCGAATCCGAGGGCGTTGGATTTCATCGATTTCCTGTTCCGGCCCGAGATTCAGTCGAACGTGAACATGGGTCCGTTCTACTTCCGATCCGTCCTTCCCCCGTACTCCGATCCGATCGGTGGGACTCCGCTCCCCGCGCCCGGGGCGGTGACGCTCAACTACGACTGGTCCCAATGGGCGACCTTGGAGTCGGCGCTGCCAAAGTACGTAATTGGAGGATGACCGAGATCTTCGGCGGGAGGGGATCGGGCTGAGGTGGCCGTTCCGGCGCACGACGTTCGAGAAAACGCTTTGGACCGTCATCGTCTGGTTTGTGTTCGGCCTGTTCGTGCTCGGCCCGCTCGCGACGGTCTTCGCCTTCAGCTTCACTTCGTCCGTCCTCAGCGGGACGGGGACATTCACGCTGCGATGGTACGGTCAACTGTTCTCCCAACCGGGCCTGTACGGACCCCTCATCCGGAGCTTCGAGATCGCGGTCATCGTCGTCGTCTTCCAATTGATGTTCGGCACGCTCATCGCGTACTCGACGGTCCGCGCCAAGGTCTTCGGTGCGAAGACGCTCGACACGCTCAGCAACATCACGATCGCCGTCCCGAGCGTCGTGGTCGGCCTCTCCCTGCTCTCGTTCTACGGACCGTTCGGTCCTTTCGGAGCGATCACTCAGTTCCTGTTCGGGAACCCGCTCTCGCTCACGTGGACTCTCTGGATCCTCGTCTTCGCGCACATGATTGAGACGTTCCCGTACATGGTCCGGTCGATGGCGGCGGTGCTGGTCAAGCTGGACACCCATCTGGAGAGCGCGGCACGCAGTCTGGGAGCGAGTCGTGTTCACGCCTTCCTTACGATCACGTTGCCTCAGCTGAAACCCGGGCTCGTTGCCGGGTCGGTCCTCGTCCTCTCTCGGAGCATTGCCGAGTTCGGCGCTACAATCATTGTCGTCTCGGCGGTCCTGAAGACCGCACCGATCGCCATTTTCACGCAGGCCGAGGCCGGCTCCCTCGAACTCGCGTCCGCGTACTCCGTCGTCCTGATGCTCGTGTCGTTTGTCGCGTATCTCCTGATGAGCCGGTGGCTCCTGAGGGGCGAGACGATCGCCTAGTCGACGGCGTTCAGCCCCCGTAGTGCCAGCCGAGCGATTCCAGAAAGATCGGCTTGCCCTTTCCCGGACCGACGTCGGCGACCTCCGCGAGGACGATTGGATGGTCCCCCTCGGGAATCTGATTGACCACGTGACATTCGATCCAGCCAGCGCCATCCGAGAGCACGGGGAGGCCGGACGTGGTCCGCTCCGTCTTCACTTTCTCGAACGCCCCATCGAGCACCAGTTCTGCGACGTCCTGCGTGCCCTCTCGGATGAACGAGACGGCGAACGATTTCGATCGTCGGACATTCGCGAGGGTCCGGCTATCTTTGCGGAACGCGAACGCGACCAAGGTGGGCTTGAAGGAGGTCTGCATCAGCCACGTGCCGAACATCAGCCAGTCCTTTCCGTCCTCGGTCTGCGTGCCGACAATGTACGCGCCGTATGGAATTTGCTGGAGGATTTTCTTCTTCACCTTCTTGTCCATCGCCCCACCGGCCCGCCGAACGACTCGGTGGCTAATCAAGTCATGCGCAAAAGCCTCGTCGGCCGTCCATTCGTTCAGATCGATTCGTCGACTCGATGCAGCACTTGCATCGCCTTCAGGGTGATGAGCTTGCTCGCCTCCCCGGGTTTCTCGAGGCCAAACGGCGTTGGCGCCTGCTTTGGATGCTTCGCGTTCCATTCAGCCACGCCGCCCTCGACGTCCGGATGGATTGCGTCGAGGTTCCACTTCCCATCCGGCCGCCTCTTCTCCCGGAGAAGCTTCAGGGCGAATCGCATTCGCGGCTCCGTCCCGTACCCCAGCGCCGTCATGAAATCGAGGCCCACGAGGAGATCATAGTAATAATGGACCGGGTAGTGGAACCGGTACCACGGCGGGTACTCCCCCCCTTGCTTGTGCAGTTCCTTCCCCAGGAAGTACTCGGCCCCGAGTTCGACCGCGCGTTTCATGCCCTCCGTCCATTTCGCCGCCGGATACACCGCGAAGGCACTCATGCCCTCCCACGAGTCCAAGTTCCGACCGCTCCCAAAACAACTCCAACCGCCATTCTTGTCCCGGTTCGTCACGAGCCACTCGAACGCGCTGCGGACGGCAGGATGGTCCGCGTAACCGAATTTCACCAGGGCGCGCGTGGTGTTCCCGGTCGTGCAAAGGTGGCCTTTCTTGGAACCTTCCATCGCGAATCCGCCGTCCGCTCGGGAGAATCGTTCAATCCAGAGATCGCACGCCCTCTTGATCCGCGGATCCGCACGTGTCAATCCGAGGTCCGCGAGGATGAGGAGCATCCAGTTTGAGGAGAGATACTTCCGCCGATACAGGCTCTCCCCGCTCTCCCACCATCCCGCCGGGTCCTGCTTCGCGAAGATCTCTTGAGCCCACCCTTTCCTCGTGATCATGTCCTTCGCGGCCACGACCTCTGGATCGTCGAGTGGTCTTTCAAGCAACTGGGTGAGGGTGAGATAGCGGACGGACGGTTGGTCCTCCTCGAGGAGCCAGTCCAACGCGCTCTTGGACTTCATCTCCGGTCAACGCCTCGTGGCCCGGGTCGATCTCGGTTGTCGGCACGCGGATTGCTTCGGAAGCAGTAGGTCAGGTGGTCGTTCACCATCCCGACGGCTTGCATGTATGCATAGGAGATCGTCGACCCGACAAACTTGAAGCCTCGACCCTTCAGGGCCTCGCTCATTCGGTCCGATTCCTTTGTCCGTGCCGGGATTTGTCTCAAGGTCCGCCGCCGGCTCGGTTTCGGTCCATCGCCCGCGAACCGCCAGATGTACGCATCAAAGCTCCCGAACTCCTTCTGAACCGCGAGGAACGCGTTCGCATTTCCAATCGCGGCTGCGATTTTCGCGCGGTTTCGAATGATGCCGACGTCGGCTAGGAGGGATCGGACCTTTCTCGAATCGTACCGGGAGATCCTCTCCGGATCGAATCCGTCGAAGGCCCTTCGGTAGTTCTCGCGTTTCTTCAGGACGGTCAGCCAGGAGAGCCCGGCCTGCACCCCTTCGAGGACGAGGAACTCGAACAGCTTCCGGTCGTCGTGCTCGGGAACCCCCCACTCGACATCATGGTATTCGAGGAGAGCCGGATCGCCGAGGGCCCACTCGCACCGTTTGAGCCCGCCTTGGCCAGCCTGTTCGGTTCTTTTCATCCGCACGCCTCCATGACGACCGAGCACGGCCGATACCATCCGTCATATAGAAACTCCTCCCGACTCCGCGGACGTTCCGCCTCGCGGGAGTTCCGACGATTTGCGGGTGGTTCAGCCACTCGAATCGATGAACTCGGAGATGCGTTGCGCCGTCTCGCGAGGTTTCTCGACCATCGGAAAGTGCCCGGCGTCTTCGATCGCGGCGAAGCGGGATCCTTGGATCCGTGTTGCGGCTTCTTCTGCGGATTGCCACGGGAACTGGACGTCATGCCGGCCGGAGAGGACCAGCGTGGGCACGTGGATGCGCCCCAGGTCCGCCGCCACCGAAGCATCGCTCCGCCTCAGGGCGAAGCCCGTGGCCATGAACCCCTTCCGTCGGTCCCGGGCCTTCCAAGCGGCGACGATTGCGTTGACCCACGCGTCATCGGCGAATCGCGGGTCGTGGAAGACGGCCTTCGTCAGGAGCTTCCGGACGCTCTTTGGACCCGGTGCGCGGATGAAACATGGGAGGAGGAACGGCAGATACATTCTCGCGGTGCGACCCGGGAGTTTCGGCGTGAGCCCGGCCGCGTCGAGGACGACGACTTTGGAGACGCGCTCGGGCCGATCGAGCGCTGCCATGATGGCCAGCGTGCCCCCCATCGAGTTGCCGACGACCGCGAACCGGGGAAGACCGAGGGCATCGATGAAGGCAGCGATGGCTTTGCGGTACGCGGTCAGGGTCCGAGCCTTGCCCGGGAGCGAGGAGCTCTGGCCCTGACACGGGAGGTCCGGCGCGATCCACGGATGGCGGGCGCCCAGGACCCATGCGACCGGAATCCAAACCTCCGCCCAGGTGGGCCACCCATGGAGCAGGAGGATCGGAAATCCACTCGTGGCGCCGCCTTGGAGAAATCGGAATCGAACGCCTCCGGCTTCGATGAACCGCTCTCGGACCGAAGCCGGGAGAGGCTGTCCGAGGACCGTGGCATCCGCAATGCTGGCACTCGGACCATCGGTCATCGCCCCGGCGGCGCGAAGGCTGGACGTGAGATGAGCTTTCCTGTCCGTGTCGAGGCGGCGCCTCCTCCCGTTGAAAGGTCGATCTTTCCACAAATCTTGGCCGCGCTGCCGGAGTCGGTTCGAAAACTCCGTGGCATCATCGGGTCGTACCGCTCGGAGTCGGTCGGCGCCAAGTCAATCCGCCTCGCTTCTCCCGGATCGGGATGACGGGTACCTGGTCGGGGGCCACGCAAGTCAAATGACTCGGGAGGCCCTCCCGGAGCCGGGAAGGAACGCGTGCGAATTCTCTCGGCCGAGCCACTGAATGCGGAAACGCCGCTCGCGGCTCTCGAAGAGACCCTTACACCGGAATCCGAGTTCTTTGTGAGGAGTCACTTCGGCCGACCCGACCGGGTGCCTCGCAAACACGTTCTGGAAGTCGTCGGTGCGGTCGAGCAGCCCGTGCGGTTGAACATGGCCGACCTCGAGGCGATGGGCACTCGCACTTTGGCGGTGACGGTCGAGTGCGCAGGCAATGGTCGCACCGGATTCCAACCGCTCCCGGCGGGCGAGCCGTGGGGGCTCGGCGCGGTGAGCACAGCCCGATGGACGGGCGTCCCCTTGAGGGCCGTCCTGGAATCCGCCCGTCTGAGGCCACGCGCGGTCGAAGTCCTCGCGATTGGCGCGGACCGAGGACGGCCACCGGACGTCGCGGACGAAATTCCGTTCGCGCGGTCCCTCCCGCTCGCCAAGGCGAGGGACCCGGACACCCTCCTCGCCCTCCAGATGAATGGCCGGCCGATCCTCCCGGAGCACGGAGCGCCCATCCGGCTGATCGTCCCGGGCTGGTACGGCATGGCCAGCGTGAAATGGCTCGAGCGGCTCGAGGTTCTCTCGGAGCCTTTTCGCGGTTACTACCAGCTCGGCCGGTATGTGTACGATTACGAGGACGGCAACCCGCCGGCTCCGGTGCGCACGATCCGCGTCCGCTCTGTGATCGTGTCTCCCCAGGACGGGGACGTGGTGCGCCAGGGCCACGTGGTCGTACGCGGCCAGGCATGGTCCGGCGAGGGGGTGGTCGTGAGGGTCCAGATCGGGGTGGACGGCGTCGAGCCGTCCCAGGACGCGACGCTCTCGCCTCCGATATCGCCGCATGCGTGGCGCGCGTGGGAATTCGGATGGGACGCGACGAACCCGGGCCGGCACGTCCTGCGATCCTATGCGACGGACGCGAAAGGAAATCGGCCGCCCGACGTCGGCCGATGGAATCGATACGGTTACGGGAACAATGCCGTGCAGGCCATTGCCGTCACGGTGCAGTGACGGCGGGACGTCCAACGGGCGACGCGTGAGGGGGACGCAACGCTGAATCCTCCGATCGGTGGTCCGCAAGCGGAAACGCTGCGGACGAAGAGAGGACGGCGGCCTATCACGGCCGATAATTACCGGCGACGGGTTTATCGAACCCGGTGTGGCTAGGTTTCGCCAGATCTATGGGTTGCGTGCCTTTCGCAGCGTCAGCGGTGCTCCTGGCCCTGGTGTCGACAGCGCCGGAAGAGAAGGAGAAGCCTTCGGCTTCGTCGAAGGGGCCTAGCCGGGTCAAGGGAAGCCCCGCGTCGGGGCCCACCGAAATCGAGAAATTCTTTCAGCTTAATCCCGAGGAGAAGTTCGATCTCGAAGCGGCGAATTCGATTGACGCACCCGTGCTCGTCGAAGAGGCCCGAGGAGACAAACGGGTCTTGCGCGATGTGCTGCGGACCGCGGAAGCCTTGTTGCCCCGCGTCCGCGCCGAAACCGAAGACCCGCTCCTAGTCAGCGCCATCCTCCGAAGCAAGACGCTCGACTGGGTCCGTCGGAGTCCGTCGGACTCGGGTTGGGCGGAGACCATGCCGCTTCGCTGGGCCGGAATCTTCTACGAGTCCAGGGTCCCTGGCGGCCGGCTGAGCCGGAAGCTCTCCACCCGCATGGCGAACCTCATCTCGCTATGCGTCGAGGCGAGCGGTACCGTCGCGTTTCTGCGCGCGGGAGTCACCGGCATCTTTCGCGGCTCGGCGATGATGGCGAAGATGGTGCAGTTCGGCCTCAGCGCGAAGCGACCGCGTTACGTGCAGCAGGTCGCGCAGGCGTACCTCGACGATCTTGCATCGAGTCGCTGCGTCGGCAAGCAACCGGTTCCCCTGGAACGATTGAGCGACGTCGCGCGACGGAACGGAACCGCGGAAGTGAACATTACCTTGGTGGAGCTGTTCTCCCAGGAGGGCACCGGGACCCTCATGGTCCTGGACCCGCGATTCCATCCCGGGATGGATCCGGTAGCGATCCGCGTGGTGCCCCCGAAGACGCAAGACGACGCGGCGACCTACGATTTGGTCCACAGCGGAGTGCGGGCGGTACGGGAATCCGGCGATTCGAACGAGGCGCCGAACGAGGCGAGTCCCGCGTCCCCCTGGGAACGGTCGGACATGACGAGGAAAGAGTGGCTCGCGCTGTTCAAGGCGCTCGAGAAACGCAAGGAACGGCTCGGGGCGCCCCCGCGGGAGAACTCCCGCGATCGGGAGTCGTACATCGGACTTCGAGACTTGGTCTTGGCCGATTCTGCCGTGCGGCGGGCCTTCCTGGTCGTCCACTGGAAAGGGAGACCCAGCGGCTTGGCGATCCTCTGTCAACTCCTCTCGGCCGGCACACTGGTGCCGGAGTTCGACACGGACGCGGACTACCTTGAAGCGGAGCTCGAGCACCTCGGTCAAGGTGCGCCGGAGCACCGGCCCAAGGACGGCCAATGGAAACTCGCCCACGGATGGACCGTGGTGCGTGAACATGCAGGCGGCAGTGCGAGGACCTATCGGGCCAGCGGCAAGTCGGCGGATTGACGGACCGTCGCGGTCAGTACCTGATAGACCTCATCCCGATCGAGGACGCGAGGCAAGACCGACTCGCTCAGCGCGCTCTCAAGAATGGCCCATGTCGAGTCGGCCCGGACGCCCCGTGGCGCGACGACCAGATTGAAGAAATTGAGCGCGGAGGACCGCGGCGCTTCACTGATCGCGGTCATGAGCGGGAGACCGCAGCCCCAGGCGAGGAGCTCGTACACCAGATTCAAGGTCGCCTTGCGGGCCTCGGCTGTGGTGTTGCGGCACAGGAGTAGCGTGCGGCTCGCCGGATCCGTCATGATGCGGGTCGCCAGGGTCTCGATCGCGGGGAATGTGAGGTGCTTGTGGATCCCGTTCCCGAATCGGTGCGGCCCTTCCGTTTCACGCCGCGCCGGGACGCGGAGCAGCGGCATCTGGGCAGGGAGGTCCGCAGCCGCCTTCGCGTCGTACGCTTTCATCGAACGCAAGATCCCATCGAGCGTGATCTGGCCGGACCGGAGCACATCCGTCCGCGCGATGACCGTATGATTCGTGAAGGTCGGTCGTCCCGCTTCGTCGGGAATCCCTCGGCTGATTCGAGACAGCAGGAGTTCCCGGCCGGTCTTCAGCGGGTGAATCATGTGGAGATCGACTTCGTCCTCCGCGGTCGCCGCAGCCGCGGCGCGGATCGGCGTGTAATGCCCGCGGAGGTAGGGATCGTACAGGCCTGCGTCGAGCCCGTGGGAGACGGCTTTCGTCGTGTACCCGACCCCGGGGACGACACCGTAAATCCAATGGTCGAACTCGACGACGTCTCCGTCCGATGCCCCTCGACCGGATTCTGCGGGCGCCATGGTGCAGCCTACTAGGCCGACCGAGCCATGACCTGAGCCTGAAACCGTTCCGCTTCGAGGATCTCGTCGGGGATCTTGTGTGCGATCTCTCGGAAGTGCTCGATGAAATTGACGTACTCATCGTATGAGAAATCGGGTTCGCCTCCGCCCTCCGGAGCGAAGCCAGTCCGCACGATCTTCGCCTGCCCGACCGGGTCCATGCCTTCGTGGGTTTCCGTTCGGACCCAGCTGAGGAAGTACGCCGACTTGTCCATGCTGACCCCGGCGACTTTGCCGCCGCGGATCTGGGAGAGCGTTTGCGGGACGAAGACCCGGAGCAATGCCTCCGCGTATTCCTTCCGCGCCCGGTTGTTCTCCGGGAACCCGCGGTGCAAGCCGAGTCTCGCGAGGACGTCATCCCGAAGCGTGTCGAACTTGGACAGTACGAAGACGGGGTAGATTTTCGGGGCGTCGGCCCGGACACCCGAGTCCTTGAGCCGGTCGTATTCCTGCTTCTTGTACGTCTGGAACGAGACGAGCAGCTTGGCGACCGTGCTATCGTATCGCAGCATTTTCTTGTACGCGGGCGTGTCGATCTCCGTGGTCATCTTGCTGCAGTCGACCAACACCGCGACGACGACGCTCTTCAGGAGCTGTTGGATCAACGGCCTTGAGGCAATCCCGGTCTCGATGAACTCTTCGATGTCTTCGCCCGAGACGTCGTACGCCGAGAACCGGAGCGTGGAGAATGGGTGGACCCAGTTCTGCTGCCGGATGTAGTAGGGCAACTTCCCGACGACCTTCCGGAGATAGCCGAAGACGAAACCGAGTTCCGTGATCTCTTCCTTCAGGGTGGCACTGGGGAACCGTCCATCCTTCATCCCTTCGTAGACGGCCGACATCACGTTGAGGGACTGGATCGGCGCGTGGAAACGGAAGTCATCTGTGACCCCCGTACCGTACTTCACTTGTGCGGCATACAGGAGCCCCAAGAACGTCGTCTTCCCGGAGGCTCGGTCTCCTAGGAGTGCACAGGGCATATCACGTGCAGCCCCGCTATCCATACTTAATCCTAAGCTCGACGTTATCATGAGTGCGACGACCTACGCCCCACGGACCGTGCAATCTAGCGTCGCGCGTCCGCCGCGATGTCTCCGAGGCACGTGAGGAAGGCGAGGTACTCGTCGCTCGAAAAGTCCGGCTCCCAACCGACCGCCCCGCTGTGACGGAGTCGAATTTTCTCGCCGCGCCCCGACGCCGCATTGTCTGTACGCACCCAGCTGAAAAAATACGCGGGTGCCTCGAAACGCAGCCCTCGATCCTTGCGGGCCTTGATCGCAGCGATCGTTTTCGGCATGTTGCGATCTGCGAGCGCCCTGCCGTAGGCTAGGTGCGGCCCTCTCTTGCGGACGTCCGGCGGCGCCGACTCGAGATTTAGGAGGCGCAACGAGTCCGGATCGACCCGATCAAACTTGGAGAATACGAAGATTGGGTGGACCGACGTGGCCTCGCCATGGGCCCGCGAACGTTGGATCGCCGTCAGGAGCGCCTCGACGGCGGCGTCGACCTTGGCCATCGGAGCATGCGGCGCTTGTTCATC
>VBMA01000019.1 GCA_005878985.1 Methanobacteriota archaeon | reverse complement strand
CGTGAACAGCGGATCGAGTCGCGTCATCGGATCTTGGAAGATGAGGGCGATTTCCTTTCCGCGGATCTTGCGCAGTTCTTCTCGCGGAAGGGATGCCAGGTCCTTCCCGAGGAACCGCAATTCGCCCTCGACGGTTGTCCGCGGAGGAAGAACGCCGAGAATCGACTTACCCAGAGTCGACTTGCCGCACCCGGTTTCGCCGACCACCCCGAGCGTTTCCCCCCGGCTCATTTCGAACGATATCCCGTCGACAGCCTTCACGGGTCCTCGGCGCGTGTTGTAATAGACTCGAAGGCCGGAGGCCTCGAGCACGACATCGCTCAAGACCGCTCCTTCCGGAGGACCGGATTGATGATGTCGTTCAATCCTTCTCCGAGAAAGCTCAGTCCGATCGTGAGTAGGACGATGATGAGGCCAGGGAAGAATGAAGACCACCAGATTCCCACGCTGATTCGACTCGCCGCCGCGGACAAGTCCAGCCCCCAATCCGCTGTGGGCGCCTCGACGCCCAACCCGAGATAGCTCAAACCCGCGGCCGTCAGGACGGCGTCCGCCGCGCTCAGGGAGAAAATTACGGGAATCGCGACGAGCACGTTCGACGCGATGTAGCGCCAGATGATCCGACGGGGTGAGGCGCCCAGCGCGCGAGCAGCCTCCACGTAAAGCTCCTCACGGACCGACAGGACCAAGCTCCGTGTGGATCGAAAGTATAGAGGAACATAAATGACCGTCACGGCAAGCCCGATGTTCACGACACCTTTGCCGATCAAGACGGCAATGAGCCCGGCGAGCAGGAGACCCGGGAACGCGTAGAGGGAGTCCATCACGAGGACGAGCAGCTTGTCGATCCGTCCGCCGCGGTACCCCGAGAACAGGCCGACGGGAAACCCGACTAAGAGGGCAACGAACACTCCGATGGACATGATCTCGAGAGATGTGGCCGTGCCAAAGAGCACCCGTGAGAACACATCACGTCCCACGGGATCGGTTCCCATGAGGTGCCAGTAACTCAGCCAGACAACGTGCAGGGCCGCAAAGTTGAGCGCCAGGAGCCCGGTCGTGTTTCCGTCCGCGAGATGCGTCAGTCGGAGCTGAAACGCACCGGCCGTCACATTCGCTAGGGCCCATGGACGCTGCGTCGAGACGTCGACCTGAACAAATTGACCCAAGGCTCGAATCGCCGTCCGCGGTGACCACGAGGCTCCATGATCGCTGCTGAACTCGACGCCCAGGTACTGCCCCGGAGCGGTCTCACTCCCGTCCAGCAACACGGCGTATGAGACGTCCGTCACCGAATCCCGAAGGACCCGCACGAGGAACTCCGACACGATGACGGAGTCGTTCACCGTCGCGGACGAAGCACTCCGCCCATCGATGGATTGGCCGTATGTCAAGTTCGTCCAGTTCGAGGCGGAGAACGAGTAGTATGTGCTGTTCGCCAGGATTGGTGCATTTGCCCACGGCGGCACGTCGCGCTCATCCACGAAGGCATACGGATTCCAAGGAGCCAGGAGGGGCGCCAGGAAGGCGACCACGATGAAAGCGACCACGATCACGACCCCCATCCACGTGAGGACCGCCGGCAGACTCCGTCGCTCTTCGAGGAGGGGGAAGAGCACGCGACCGAGAATCGAGTGTCGAGGGACCCATCGGCGGATCGAATTGGCCAGCGCGCGACGCGGGCTGTTGGCCATGGCCACCTACAGCCGGATCCGCGGATCGATCATTGCCCCGAGGACATCGATCACAAGGCTGATCACGACGATGATCGTGGCGTAGAACACCACCACGCCTTGGATCATCGTCATGTCTTTGGACGTCACGGAGTTCAACAAGAGAATGCCAATGCCCTCAATCGAGAACGTCTTCTCCGTCAGCACGGCCCCGGCGAAGAGGATGGCGAACTGAAGCCCTAGTACGGTCACGACGGGGACCAGCGCGTTCTTGAACGCGTGCCGATACACGATTGCACGTCTCGGAATCCCGCGGGCGCGCGCGGCTTCCGTGAAGTCCGCCGAAATCGTCCGGAGCATGTTCGCACGCACGGTCTTCGCGAAGAAGCCCGAGAGCACGAGCCCGAGGGTCAGGGAGGGCAGGACGAGGTGCGCGACCGCATTGACGAAGTGAGTGAGGTTCCCTTCAATGAGGCTGTCCACGGTGTACATCCCGGTACGAAATAGGCACGATGACGGAGCTGAGCACGGCGCGTCGGCGCCGCTCCAACGGCCGTTTGCGGGGAGCCACTGAAGCCACACGCCAAAGACAAGTTGGAGCACGAGGCCAAGCCAGAAGATCGGGATGACCCAGATGATCGTGCCGAACAACCGGACGGCAAGGTCGACCGGCTTGTCCCGATTCGAACCAGCGAGGACCCCGAGCGGGATTCCGACGAGGCACGCGACGGTCATCCCACCGATCGCAATCTCCACGGTCGCGGGGAACCGAATGGCGATTTGGTTCCAGACGGATTGCCCGCGATAGAGTTCGCCGATCGAGAGACCAAAATTGCCCGTGAAGATATTTCGCAAGTATGTGAAGTACTGAACGATCAGAGGCTGATCGAGGCCGAGTTGTTGCCTCGCTGAGTCAATCGCGCTCTGCGGGGGGGTCCGACCGCCCCACAAGGCAAGGACGGGGTCACCCGGTAGAATCCGGAGGATGACGAACACCGCGGTCAGAAGGATCAAAAGCATCGGGACGGCCAAGACAATCCTTGTCAGGACGTATGCGAGGAGCGATCCGTCACGGGCCATGAGGCACCCGCCGGAAACAGGATGGCGTCAGCCGATAAAGACCTTGAGAAAAGGATAAGGGGCCAGGGCCTCAGCGGTCCCTAGCCACGGCCACCAGCTCTCGTGTGACCTCGATCGTGTATCCGACCTGCGAAAGCAGGGCGTTCGCCGAAGCGCACTGCGCGTCCCCGTATCGCGACTGGAACACGGGCGAAGCATACGGCAACTCCGCGGGAATCATGCTGTATAGCGGCGAGACCTGGCCGAGGAAGACGAGCGAGTTGATTGCGCTCCGGTCGATCGAGTACGCGATCGCCTGTCGCACCCGCTTGTCCGGAATCAGGTTTACGTTGAACACCAGGAACCGAATTTGCGGGCTCGACCCCAGTTTCACCGTGATTCCCAGGCTGGTCTGGCGCCCTTGGAGATCCGCGAGGTCGACCGGCGAAATCGTCCGGAACGCGACATCCACCGCCTTGGTCTCAATGTCCTGCTTCAGCGCGGCGTCGGTGCTCTTGATGTTGATTACGACCCGATCCATCTGGGGGACCCGGCTGATGCCGTCCACCGCATACAGGTCGGGCTTGTAGTACGTCGGGTTCCGGTTTAGCACGACCAGCTGGTCGACCGTGTGAGTCGAGAGGACGTACGGTCCCGTACCGATGACGTTGCCGACGGTGGACGGTTGCTCTCCGATTTGGCTGTAGGTCCATGGCACCGGAGCGGAGACGGAGAACGCCATCAGCTGGTTGAAGAAACTCACCGGGCTGAACAGATGGAACGTAATGTTGTAGGGGTCCGGTGTAGTGATCACACCCGGTGCCGAGTTGCCTTTCGCGTGGTCCGCGCGGAGCGCGCCGACATCGTACAAGAGGAACGCGGCGCTTCCGGCGAGATCGAGGCGCATCGTTCGGTCGATCGACCGCTTCACCACGGTCGAGTTGAAGGCAGTTCCATCGGAGAAGGTCACTCCTTGCCTCAGGTGGAAGGTGTAGTTCTTCCCGTCGGCCGAGACCCCGCCGTTCGCGACCGTCGGCACCTCCGTGGCCAGCCCCGGCAGCAGGGCGGTCGTCTTCGCGTCGTATACCAACAGGGTGTCGAAGACCTGGTTGATGACTTCAATGGACATGAAGTCGTAGGCACTCGCCGGATCCAAACTGATGATGTGGTCCGAGGTCGACGCATTGAGAACCGTCGCCCCGGGCTTGTTGACGATGAACCACTTGTACGAGACCGGATGGAGTTCCACGTTCTGGACACCGTTCACGTACGCGACTTGGGCGGCTCCCGTGAAGAGGGGGATGTAGGGCACGTCCTCCGCAAGGGCGGCTTGGACTTTCGCGAACCGGTCCGCCCGAATCGTTGGGTCGCTCGTGCTCGCCTCATCTCGAATCCACTGGTCGACCTGGGAGTTGTTGTAGAAGGATCCTTCGGATTTGGCACCGGAAATCGCCAGGAATGGGGAGATGTAATCGTCGGTGTCGAAGTAGTCCGGATACCAGCCGAGCAGGAACAGGGGCATCTGCTGGTTTACCCACCGCGTCTTGTACGCGGTCCAGATGTCGGACTTGAGGGTCACCTGGACCTTGCCACATGACGCGATGCTGTTCTGCAAGGCCAGGGCGACCGCAACCTCGGTGCTCCCGTAGTGGTTACTGTTGTTATACCACAGCTCAACTGGCAACTTCGCGCTGGCTTTGGGAATAAGCGCGTACGCGCTGACGGCGATCAAGGCGATTACGAGGATAACAACGGCCACGATCAACAGACGACTGCGGCCCCCGCCAGCTCGCGCCGGCGGCGCAACGGGTGCACCAGATTCAGCCAAACTCTCTCCTCCCTCAGGTCGGACACAACCTGCGCCCGGCCTCTGATTCGGCAGCAACGGGTGGACCTTATTTAATGGTTTCTCGTGCCTCCGAAAAATCGTCGAGCCGGGGACGAGTCAGGCGCCGTTTGGACAATCGCTGAACCAACGACTCGACCCGGTTCGCCGCGAAGTCGCGTTCGTCACACAGAAATTTCCTGAGGCCCTCAGGACTGAACCCGCCGGGGACGATTTGGTCGATCGGTGCGACCGGCGGATGCAAGAAGAATTCGTGAATCGCATCGATGTTGTCCGGGAGCGACCGCCGGACATCCGCGGGCAGTGACGAGAGAGAGTGATGTTCACGAAGGACGCCGCGGACACCAGGGTTGAAGTCCGTCCCGATCAGGATCGCGGCGTCGATGAGTTCTTCTCGCGTCAGACCGAGGACTCGGAGATTCTCATCGAGATCGAGCAGTTCGGGCGGCACGGCGCGCGATCGGCCGCGGGACGGGAGGAATTCGGTCGAAGCGACCGCGAGGAACCGAACAAGCCGGGGCGCGCCGAACAGGAGCGAGTCGTAGTCCTTCGAGCCGGTTGCCCAGGTTTGCCCCTCGATCGAGAGGTAGGAAGCTTGGGCCTCTCCTTCACTGGGCGCTTGGATCCACGGGATTCCGATGAGAGTCAAGAGTGTCTTCGCCTCCTCCACCATCGTGCCCGTGAGACGCGAAGTCATCACGGCTTTCGACCAAGCCGTTGCTGTGTCGCCGGCCGCGACCGCGGCATTGTATTCCCGTTGTGACTTCTCGCGGACCTCGATCCGCTTCTGGATCTCCTTCCGTTTCAGGTCCGGCGGGCGTCCGTCGAAGACGAACACCGGATGGATGTCGTAGTCGGCCAGGAGGCGTGTCGTTCGAAAGGCCAGTCCGTTCAGGTGCGACGTAATGCGTCCCGTCGAATCTTGCAACGGCTGACCGTCTCGCGTGCGCATGATTGACAAGAACTGGTACAGTTCGAGATTCCCGTCCACCGCGATCGGGCGCCCGCGCAGTGCTTCGAGGCTCGTTGGATGACGCACGGTAATCGGCGTGAGGAGGACGCCCATGGCGACTCTCCTCATCGCACCGTGGGTTATGGCGTTCTCGCCGACGAGGCCGCGATGAAATCCGGAGCCCGGCTAGCGGGCCGGTGCCGTGAAGGTCCAGGCATCTCGATTCGCCGCAATCGCTTCGAGCACTTTCAGTGCCTCCCCTTTCGGAAGGCTCAGGAAGAACCTCCCGACATGTTTGCAGAAATCCTTCCGAGCGACGAGCTTCTCCCAGTCCTCGCAATCGTGGACGATCGTCCGTGCACCGGGGTCGAGCTCCACGCGGTAATCCTTGATGCGCGCCAAGATTGCACCTCCATCCCTCGAGATTTCCACATCCCGCGGATCGATTCGCTTCGCCCGATCCAGCCGGGTCGGGTCGATGAACCGTCCTAGTGCGGCCTCGACGAGCGGGTCCTTCGGGACATCGGCCCCGAAGTCTTCGAGCGTGAGCGACCGGAGGCGAACGTCCGCGGGACTCGTCTGTTTCCGAAACGTCTCAATCCGCTGCATGGCCCGCGCCTGCTCTTGCGTCTGGACCCCAAGCATTCGGAGGATCTGGAGACAGTTCTCCGGCGCATATCCGTGGAAGTGATTGTTGAAGAAACCGTAGACGGTCTCCGCCTGGGAGGAGACTTGTTGCACCCGGGGCACCCAGGATGTGATCTCTTCCTCGCTGTAGCGGTAGTTGTACCACGGGTCCGTGCCGTGGCCGTGCCACCGCAGGTACGCGAGGGCCGACGTCACGTGGAGGTCCGGAGGGAGCAGCGGCTCATCGACGATCGTGTACGCGACGCCGGTCGCGCGCAGGAGATCGAAGGCCTCCATCGTCATCCACGTCTTGTTACGCGGCTCGAGCGCGAACGTGAAGTCGCGCGGCAAGACGTCCAAGAAGCGGTGGATCGCCGCCTCCTGGAACCGCAGGCGCGGCGGCAGCTGGAGGAGGAGCGGGCCCAGCTTCCCCGCATCGAGGAGGGGCCGCATCAGTTCGCAATACGCGCGGAGATCCTTGTCGGCACCCTTCGCCAGGTCGAGGAGCCGATCGTGCGTGACGGTCTGCGGCACCTTGGCGGCAAAGACGAATTCGTCCGGCGTGTAGCGCGCCCAGCCGATGACCATGCCGGGGGACGGGGCCCGGTAGAACGTCGAGTTGATCTCGGCCGTGTCAAAGATCCGGGAGTAGGCGCGGAGCTTCGACTCGCTGGCGTTGCGATAGACGGGGCCGATCCATTCCTGGTAGTCCCAGCCGCTGCACCCGAACCGGAGGCGGACCATCGGTGCAACCCAAATGCGCCCGCGATAGATTATCGTATAGCCGGACGCGGCGAGATGGACGCAGTTTCGCGGGCCTCCGGCCTCGAGGTTTAAGCCCCTGATGCCGATGGTTCGACGATGGCGGAGTCGCTCGTCGGCGCAGGCGGTTGGGGATACTTCTCGGGGGGCTTGGAGGCCTACGCGAAGGCGTTTCGATTCGTCGAGGTGAATGCCACCTTCTACCGCCAAATCGCCGATTCGACGGCGAGGCGCTGGCGGGCCCAAGTCCCATCGGACTTCGTCTTCTCCGTCAAGGCCCACCGCGACGTCTCCCATGGCGACCACCTGCGGGCGTCCGCCCAGGCTCGGGCGGCGTTCGCCCAGTCGCTTCGGACCGCGCGACTCCTCCGCGCCCCCTTCGTGATCCTCGAGACCCCGGCCTCGCTTCGGTTCGACTCGGATCAGGTGAAGGGTCTTCGGAATCTTGCGGCGATGGCCCCTGGCGGGACCAGCGTCGGCCTAGAGGCGCGTGCCTATGCGGGGAGCGACCTGCCCGCTTCCCTTCGACGCGCGATGGGGGAGAGCGGAGTCTTGGATGTCGTCGACCTGTCTCAGTCAAGACCGCGGGTTGCGGGTGACGCCCAATACACCCGTCTCTTCGGGCCGGGGCCCCACAACGTCTACGAGTTCGACGACGAAGAGCTGCGGGAGATCGATCGCCGCGGACGCGACGCGGTGCGGGTGGCCTTCACCTTTCACGGCGTACGCATGTACTCGGACGCGGCTCGGTTCCTGACGTTCAAGAGGACCGGCGTCTTCCCGCAGGCCACCCCATCGCGCGGTCTGTCGTCCCTCGAGGCGGTCCTGAGTCCCGATGCACGCTTCCCGTCATCGAAGGACGATCTCGTCCGGCAGCACGGCTGGAAGGTGATCGACCTGGATGACCGCACGCGAGCGCACGCGGTTTGCCTCCTGTCCGCACTCCCGCGTCAGACGTTCCACAACGTCGGCGAGGTCGTTCAGGCGCTCGCGGACGGTGTTCCAGACGCGAAAAAAGGCTGATTCTCAGTATCAGTAAGACCGTTTTCTCCATAGGAAACGCCTGAGAATCTTGTAGTAGCACAGACTACAAAAGGGTTATCATGACCTCAGAAATTAGGCGGAGGAAAGGAGTGAATGACAAATGTCTCTCTGCGGCACCGATTACGCCATCGGCGCAGTCCGCAACATGTACAAGGAATCGCGGCAGGACAACGCAATGGTCGTCATGCCGTCGAAGCTCCAGAAGGGACTGCCCCGGCGAACCGGATCCCTTTGTCCCGAGTGTCTCAAGGTCATCCCCGCGACGCTGTACATCGGCGACGGCGCCCTCAAGATGAAGAAGACGTGCAAGGAGCACGGCGAGTTCGACGAGGTGTGCTGGTCGGACGCGGAGATGTACCTCCGTGCCGAGAACTGGGCCTTCGACGGTGTCGGCTTGGAGAACCCGCAGATCGTGGACGCCAAGGTATGTCCCTACGAGTGCGGCCTGTGCAACCTCCACTACTCCGCAACCTCGCTGTGCAACATCGACCTGACGAACCGCTGCAACCTGAAGTGCCCGATCTGCTTCGCGAACGCGAACGCGGCCGGGTACGTGTTCGAGCCGACGTTCGAGCAGATCGTGTACGAGTTCGCGGTCCTACGGGCCCAGCGCCCGATCCCCGTGGCGGCGATCCAGTTCGCCGGCGGAGAGCCAACGATCTACCCGCAATTCCCGGAGATCGTGAAGGCGGCCAAGGACATGGGCTTCCCCCAGGTCCAGGTCGCGACGAACGGGATTCGGCTCGCGACAGAGGACGGCTTCCTCGACAAGGTCGCCGAGGCCGGCCTGAACACGATCTACCTGCAGTTCGACGGTCTGCGTGAGGAGAACTATATCAAGGCGCGCGGCCGGCCGCTGCTCGACATCAAACTGAAGGTGATCGAGCGCGTCCGCGAGCGGAAAGGCAAGAGCCTCCCGACTCCGACGATCTGCTTCGTGCCGACGATGGTCAACTCCTTCAACGACGACCAGGCCGGCGAGATCCTGAACTACGCGATCAAGAACCGCGACGTCGTGAAGGGCGTGAACTTCCAGCCGGTCTCCCTGACGGGCCGAATCCCGGAAGAGGACCGCCGGAAGCTACGGTACACGCTGTCCGACCTGGCGTACGACCTCGAGGAGCAGACCGGCTACCTGACGCGCGACGACTGGTACCCGGTGCCGTTCGTCTCCCCGATCTCGGAGCTCGTGAGCGTCCTGACGGACACCGCGAAGCCCTCGTTCACGTCGCACCCGGCGTGCGGCCTTGCGTCCTACCTGTTCCTCGAGAGCGGCAAGGACCCCGTGCCGATCACGCGGTTCATCGACGTCGAGGGCCTCATGGAGGACCTCTGGCTCCTGGCGCAGGACACGAAGGACAAGAAGATCAAGTTCACCTCGAAGCTG
>VBMA01000072.1:5125-6149 GCA_005878985.1 Methanobacteriota archaeon | reverse complement strand
CCGTCTCGCCAATGAGAACTCCCACCTGGCCAGAATGCTCGCCCTGATTGAGCGTACCCTCCCATCTGTAAACCGTGGGTCCCCAATCACTCGAATCTTGTTGACTGAGGCGTGCTGTCCGATGCTCCTCGAAGGCCATGTGCACGCCTCTCAGCGTGAATGGTACCCACTCATACTCCAGATTGAATGAGAGAGATTCCATGCAGGGTCCACCGGCTGCCTCGTGAGAAATCCCGGGCGCTCCGCGAACAAGGAATCGCACCTCGCGAGTTGCCGGCGTCACCTTGCTCGCCTCCGCGTCGCGGTACGGGTAGATCGTCTCTCGTGCCGGAAGGCAACATCATTCCACGCGCGTCCTAGATCCAAGTCCTGCGAAGACCCTTGACCTTCGAGAAGTGTGGGTCGTTCGTCACAACGCGACCCTTGAGGCGGAGGGCCGTGGCGGCGATCACGCAATCTGCCATCGGGAGATCCCGATGGACGCACCGGAGGAACCCAGCGTCGCGCGCCAGCCCGATATCGAGGGGAACCACCTCCAGACCGGCATGCTCGAGGGCACGCAGCTGGGCGAGCGCCTTGTCTCGTCCACCTTCCCGGCAGACCGCGTTCGTTACTTCCGCGATCACGATGGACGGAAGGACGCCTCGCCGCTCCCGACGGAGTGCGGCCAGCTTCGCCCGGGTCCGCGAGAGGATCTGTTCGTCGTCCGTGGTGTAGTGCGTAACGAGGAACCGGGAATCCAAGATCTCTCTCAATCCTCATCCTCCCGAGACTCCTCGAGGATCTTCAGCATCCGCTCCACAGTCGTCGTCTTCGACAGGAAACCGCCAAGGTCCTCGAGGCGAGGCACGGGCCGGAGGACAATTGCATCGCCTCGGTCTTCAACGACCAGTCGGCTCCCTTCTTCGATCTTGTGCCGCTTGCGGAACTCAATCGGGATCGTCGTCTGGCCTCTCCGGGTGACCTTGACGATCTTCCGTCTGCGCTCCATACCAGGACCGACAACCTCCTACCTGATAAATAT
>VBMA01000072.1:0-5038 GCA_005878985.1 Methanobacteriota archaeon | reverse complement strand
GAAAGGATCTGTGCATGATGCTGCAAGTGCCGGGAGTGAGAAGGGTAGGGTTGCTCGGGTTGGCCGATGTCTGCGTCGCTCGCGGATCTCGCGGCACAATTGAGTGCCATCGCCTGCCGATCCGCCGCTGAACCGAGGTCTTGCGGTCCGAACCGTCTGCGCGAAACGTGCCGGGCGTGTCCTCAAGGGATGATCTGGACCTGCGTGCCGAGGGCCTGCGGCGGGAAGCCGCGGTCCCACCGGACGCGGAGCGCGCCTTTCGAGCCGTGGAGGGCCACGACACGGCCGAGGATCTGGACGCCGTCCTTTCGGGCCCACACCACGCGGGCTCCCAGGAGCTCTCCCGCGTGCTCCGGCTCGGCGGGATCCACGATCGTCTGGTAGCTGTCCTGCTTGAACTTGCTTTGACGGAACGCGGTCACCGTTCCGGACGCCTTGGCCTTCGCCATGTGAGAGGCGCCAGCGCCCCTTGCGCTATAAGGCCTCCGGAGACGCTGCGGTGACGGGGAGGCGTCGGATCAGTGCAGGAGTCCGTTCGCCTTGAGTTCGGCCGTGATCTTCTCGACGGCCTTCTCGACGTCCGCGGGCTTGCGGGCTCCCGTGCAGACGACCTTGCCGCTGCCGAACATCAGGAGGACGACCTTCGGCTCGTCGATTCGATAGACGAGGCCTGGGAACTGCTCCGGCTCGTATTCGACGGCGCCGGGCCCGAGCGTGATCGCGACCGCATTGAGGTCGAGTGGGGCGCCGAGGTCCGAGGTGGCGACGATGTTCTGCACCTCGATCTCGGGGTTCTTCTTGATCGGGATGCCGGCCGCCTCGATTTGCTTGGCGACCAGGTCGATTGCCGTCTTCACGTTCTCGAGGCTCTTCGCGCCGGTGCAAACGACCTTGCCGCTGCGGAAGAGGAGGATCGCGGTCTTCGGCTCCTTGATGCGGTAGATGAGGCCGGGGAATTGCTCCGGCTCGTACTCGGAGCCGCCCAGGGCGAGGGCGATCGCCTTGAGGTCGAGCTCGCGCCCGAGGGACGTCGACGCAACCACGTTCTCGATCCGGAAGTTGGCCATGGGATCCTCCGCGGCGGGCCTTGCATGCCGTCGCGGTCTGACGGTACCGGACACAAGTGGTGGCTTATATGCTTCGGTGCGACTGCAACCCTCGGCCGACCGGGACGGACCTGGGCAAACAGGGCGGCCGCGGGTCCGTAGGACCTGGCAGTCTCCAACGAAAACGGCTTACCGGTTCCTCGGGATGGCCCCGCCATGGACGCCAACATCACGAGGGAACGCGCGACCCACCCGAAGCCCACGGTCCTCTCCGACTTCATCCTCGGGAGCCAGGATGGAATCGTCAATGTCCTCGGGATCATCCTGGGCCTGTCGGCGGCGACCCGGGACGTTCGGATCATCTTGGTCGCCACCCTGGCCGCGCTCGGGGCGGAGTCGATCGCCATGGGGGCCGTCGCCTACACATCGACCCGCGCCCGGCGGCGCCTCTACTTGAGCCAGGCCGTCCAGGAGCGGCGAGAGATGAATGAAGTGCCGCAGACGGAACGGGACGAGGTCCGCGACATCCTCAGTGGGTGGGGCTACAAGGACGCCGATCTCGAGGAGATCGCGGAGCGGATCTGCCGCAACCCGACCGCGGAGCTCGAATTCATGATGTCCTTCGAACTGAAGCTGTCCCCCGTCGAGGCGGGTGCCCCGAGGGCGAGCGCCTTCCTCGTCGGGACCGCGACCGTCGTCGGGCACTTCATCCCCCTGAGTCCCTTCTTCCTCGTCGGGAGTGACGTCCTCTTGGGAGCCGTCCTCGCGATCCTGCTGAGCGGGGTCGCCCTCTTCGGGATCGGCTGGTACGAAGCGAAGATCACGGTCGGGTCGTGGTGGCGGGAAGGGCTCGAGATGCTCCTCATCGGACTCGGCGGCGGTGTCGCCGGGTACGTGATTGGCCGGCTAGTGGGGGCGGCGTAGGGCGCGGCGCGGCTACTTGTTCTACTGACGAAGGCCCGAGAGAAGGAGCAGACTATCCGCGCGAGACCCGGCTTTTCCCGCCCCGCACGCCTCAAGCTTGATGAACCGGGCTCGTTGTCCGGGCCCCATGGCGGACATCGGGTTCCCTGAGCTCCTCACGCTCGTCCAGACCGTCGCAATCATCGCGGCCATCGTCATCGCCGTGTACTTCTCGCGCCTTCAAATCCAGGCGCTCAAGACGGACACTGAAGCACGCGTCGTGAACGACCTCGATGAGAAGCTCCACCGGATGGGCGAGATCTTCATGGAGAAGCCCGACTTCGTCCGGATCCTCAACGACGATGCCGCGGTCTCCAACTTCGGCGCCGAGGTGGCCTTCGCATTCTACGTGATGTTCTTTTGTTCCCACTGCTACCACATGCGGCAACGCGGCATCCTGAGCGACAACGATTGGGCGGGCTGGTTGCAATGGACGAAGAACGCCTTCCGGTCCGGACGGCTCGGGAAGTACTGGAAGGAGGCCGAGATGCAAGCGTGGGTCGACCCGGCCTTCCGGGAGTTCGTCAACCGGGAAATCTTGGTGAGTACCTAGCGCTCATTGGGCGGAATCCCTGACGCCAGATGCCATGCGCGTCGTCTCCGTGAACGTCTCCCTGCCGAAGACCGTCGAATGGAGAGGCCGCAAAGTCACGACGGCGATCTTCAAGGAGCCGGTGGAGGGCCGCATCCGGATCCGGCGAACCGGCCTCGTCGGTGACCGCCAGGCGGACCCGTCCGTCCACGGAGGCCCCACGAAGGCCGTCTACGCGTACCCGAGTGAACACTATCCCTTGTGGCGGCGCGAACTCGGGCGGGCCGACCTTCCCTGGGGATCGTTCGGTGAGAATCTCACGACGGAAGGTCTCGACGAGCGGACGCTCCGCGTCGGAGACCGGCTGCGCGTCGGCTCGGCCTTGTTGGAGGTGACACAACCGCGGATGCCCTGCTACAAGCTCGGGGTCCGGTTCGGGCGGTTGGACATGGTGCGGCGGTTCCTCGCGAGCGGCCGCTCGGGATTTTACCTCGCGGTCCACGAAGAGGGCGATGTGGCCGCGGGAGACCCGATCGAACTTCGCGGGACGGGCCATGGGCTCCCGACGGTGTCGCAGGTCGTCGACGAAGTCCGAAGGGAAGAACCCGGTCGATAGTCTCCGCGATCGCGACCGATGTTGTTTCGCTCACCTCGTCGTGATGGATGCAAGCCCGGCCTGGAAGTGAAAGCATTCATAACCGTTTTGAATGATTGAGCACGCGTCCTGGTGGAGTGGCGAGGGAGGGCCGACGGTGGGGAATGAGACCGCCAATCTAGACGTCAGCCGTGTCGTGACGCTCGTCGGGACGAGCATCGCGATTTTCACGTTCCTGCTGTTCTTTCTCTACCCTCGCTTTGCTTCCGGTGAGATCGACCCGGTCCTTTTCCAGCTCACCCTGATTGTCATCGGAGTGGCGATTTTCTCGCTGGTCTATGCGGGGCTCTACTTCTACACGCTCACTCTTCCTTACTCTCGAAACGCTGCCGAGAGTGGGGCGATTCAGCGAAGAGGAGACCTGTTTTGGCTCGTCGGATATTCGGTGCTGTTGCTGGAGCCAACTCTGATCTTGCTCACCGTCCGATTGCCGATTGTGGCTCTGGTCTGGCTGGCCCTCTGGCTTTCGTACATCTATTTGACCCTTCATGAGTACCGAAAAGCCTTGAAGCAGAACGTCCGCTGAACGGCTCGAATTCATGCCCGATTCGAGGCGTCCTGGTGGGGCGGACCCAGGGCGAATGTGACGGCGTCGTCGAGAGTCATCTTCTTCCCCTCCGCCCACGCCGCTTCGAACGGCGCGTCGTCCTGCGCTCCCCGGATGGCGGCCAAACCCTTCTCGTATTCCGGCCCTTCATCGGGATCCATCGCGAGGCCCGTGGCATCGAACTGCGCCTTGGCCGCGGCAAAGAGCGTCGCCGCCCGCGTCGGATTTCCTCGCCCGAGGGCGACTCGTCCCAACCAGATCAGCTCGTATGGCGCGACGTACCGGTCCCCTCGCTTGTACGCGATCTCGAGGCTCTCCCGGATCAGCGGCTCGGCTTCCGAGAGATTCCCCTCCAGGACCGCCAGGGCGCCCAAATTCCCGAGTTCGACCGACACGGTGTCCATTCGCCCTAGCTCCCGGTGCAGGGCGAGGTTCTCCCGATAGAACGCCTTCGCCCGGCTCAGATCGCCCTCGACTCGCGCCGCGGCGGCGAGCATGTGCAGTGGGCTAGCGGCGTCTTCCTTCTCGCCCCGTTCTCGCGCAATCGCCAGGGCCTCCTCGCTCCACCGTCGGACTTCGCGCGTGTCCCCCCGACGAAGGGCGAGGCGAGCGAAACCCGTCGTCGCGCGGACGACGAGACGGATGTAGTCCTGCTCCTGCGCAATGGCCCGACACTCCTCGAACGCCTGCCGAGCCGTGTCGTCGTCGAGATTTCGGAACGCGAGGATGCCGGCGCCGTAGAGGGCTCGCGCCCGGGTGATGGACCGCGGCTCCGCACCGGGCGCCGCGAGGGCCTTCGCGAGCCAGGTTCGCGCTTCTTCCGCGTGCCCCCGTGACTCCTGGAAGAGCCATAGGTCCGCCGCGAGCTCGAGCGCGTCGGCTCCTCGGTCGTGGTCGAGGAACCAGGAAAACGCCGCCCGGAGTCCGTCGTGTTCCTTCTCGAGCCGATCCATCCAGATCGCGTCGGTCGACCCCCACAGGTGAGACTCCGCATCGGCTGCGAGGGCGAGAAGCCGTTCGGCGCGGCCTGCCTCCTCTCCGTCCCCCGGCACGTAATCCCGGCTTAGGAATGGTCGGACGTCGCTTCAACGTTCCCGGTCGAGCAGCGGCCGGATTATCGAGATCCCGCGGCGGGATGGCGATTCAAACTGATTGTCTCCGATGCTTCTGATCGGATGTTGCTACGCTGCCCGCCAGCGGTTCGGAGAGTCGCGGCGTGTAGGTGGACGTCTTCCATCCTCTCCGGGTTCCAACGCGACACACAGTTCACGTCCGCCGCTTGGCGGCCGGCCGCG
>VBMA01000011.1 GCA_005878985.1 Methanobacteriota archaeon | reverse complement strand
GCTTCGAGGCTCAGCGCCTCCTGGTGCAGGAGTTTCGCGAACGCCAGGCAGGCCTCCTCGCGGGACCTGTAGAACTCGTCGAACGACCAATCCATCATCGTGTACGGTCCGGTGATCATCCCCTTGACCGGCCGTTCCGTCCGCGCCTGGGCGAACTTGAACCAGTCCGCGCTAATCGGACCCTTGCGCTTCAGCTCGTCGACGATGATGGGCTTCTTGTAGTACCGGTTGCCGTACGAGCGCACGAGGCCGGAGATCTCCGTCCCCTCGATGTTTTCGGCGAAGTACGTGGCCATGTCGCCGCGGTACTGTTCGCCGTCCACCGGGATGTCGATCCCGATCTCCTCTTGGAATTGGATCCACTCGGCGGTCGCCTTCTCCTCCAGTGCCCGAAGGCCCTCTTCAGACAACTCGCCCTTGGAGGCTTTCGTCCTGGCGCGCATCAGGTAATCCGGTTTCGGGAACGATCCGACGCTCGTCGTCAGGAGGCCCGTCACGCCGCGACCCCCACTTTGCGGGCTGCCGTCGACAAGATCCGGAGCTTCTCGCGCGCCGTGGCGCGGGGAAGGAACTCTAGGCCGTTCGACGGAGCGAGGAACGATGTCTTGAGATCGATTCGGTCTTTCAGGTCGAGAACCTTCTTTGCGACCTCCGCCGGATCCTCCTTTTTCGTGTTGCGGGCGTCCACCAGACCGAGGACCAGCGGTTTCTTCGCGCCATGCTTGGCGATGGCATGCCAGGTCGCAGCCCCCTGGACCAGATCGAGACCAATCACATCGGCGGGGCCTTCTACGAGTTCCTCATAGATCTTCGAAACCTCCCCGAAGTAGCTGAAGAGGGTCAGTGCCGCAGAACCCTTGCGGGCGCGAATCCGCTCGAGTCCTTCTACGGCGAGCGAGAGGTCTTCCGGATGCCGGGTGAGAATCGGCTCGTCCACCTGGATGTGCGCCGCGCCCGCCCGGACCAAGGCGGACGCTTCCTCCCCCAGGGCGTTCGCGAAGTCGAGGGTCAGCTTTTTCTTGTTACGGTAGTACTTGTCAAGCGCGAGCGATGCGAGGGTGAGTGGCCCGGTGAGGACCGCTTTCACGGCGGCCTTCGAATTCGCCCGCGCGAACTTCCACTCGTCCGCTAGGATGGGCTCTTTCCACGCGACCGGCCCCTGGACCACGGGTTGACGGTAGTACGTGTTCGTGTCGAAATACCGCGCGAGGCCGTTGATCTCGACGGACGCGAGTCCGCGCGCGACGTGGCTTTGGCTGTCGTACCATGAGATCTGGCCATCCGTGACCACCTCGATTCCGGCGTCGTTCTGTTCCTTCAGGACGGCCTTCACGACCTCTTGTTCGGCGCCTCGTAGGTCATCCGCGCCAATCTCACCCTTGTCGAATCGGGCGATCGCCCGCCGCAATGATTGCTCTTCGAAGGTGTCACCGACCCGGGGATAATTCCCGACGACCGTGGTTCGGACCAAGTTTAGAGCCTCCCGGCGGTAGGTACGAAATCGGATAATGGGAATAGTATAAAAGGTCTACAATTCCGATACGAATATCGCGGACAGAGACGCCGGGTCACTTCTCGACCTGCTCCTCGAGCAGCTTCACTTCGCCCTGGAGGTTGATGTGGTAGAATCCGTCCAGATCCTTGTAGCCGATTTCCTCCATGTGTAGGCAGTCCACCGGACAGACGTCGACGCACTGCTGACAACCGATGCACTTCGTGTAGTCGAACTCCGGGATCACGATCGGCTTGCCTTTCCGATCGTTCGGGCCGTCGAGCATGTCGATGCATCGGGTCGGACACTCGCGCTCGCACTTGCGGCATCCGATGCAGACGTCCACCTCGAGGATCGGGTGCTCCCCGATGCGGTTGATCAACACGATCTCTTTGTCGGAATTCTCCTTCGGCATCCGCAGCTCGTCCGCGCGGTAATACAGGTCCTCGCGCGCATAGTCGGCGAGCTCGAATTCTTGGGTGAAGTTCCACGCATCCGTCGGGCAGTACTCCATGCAGTTCCCGCAGAACAAGCAGTGCCCGACGTCCACGGCGGGTCGCCGGATGATCTTCTTCATCTCATCGAGTTGCGCGCGGCTCGGGTGAAGATACTCGGAGGTCGGTTCGACTTCGTAGAACTCGAAGTAGATGCACTCGTTCGGGCAGACTTTCGCGCACAGCTCGCAGCCGATGCACTTGAACCAGTCGATGCTGTGCTGCCCGCGGAACGCGACGGGGAGTTCGACCTTCTGATACGGATAGAGGTGGGTGACGGGCTTGCGGCCTCCCGGTATGAGGCGGTTGATCCCGGGCATCGTGACCAACGCCTGCTTGATCGTGGCGAGCAACGGGCGGACGGTGCCGCCGACCGTGCCGACCTTCGGGCCCGACTTAGCTTCGGACTTGCGGGACTTCATAGGTGTACTCGCCCTTCTGCATGTCCATCAGCTGGCCCTCGCGCGCGCTGACGAGTCGGCCCTTCTTCGTGCGCACCCAGCCGGTCCGTTCTGCCTTGATCTTCGCGCTCAGCTTGAGGAAGCCGTCGATGAGTGCCTCCGGACGGACGGGACAGCCGGGGATGAAGATGTCCGTGGGGACGAACGTGTACGAGCCCTTGACGACCGAGTACGAGTCGTAGTACGGACCGCCGCAGATCGTGCACTCCCCCATCGCGATGACCCATTTGGGTTCCGCCATCTGCTCGTACAGCCGGCGCACGGCGGGGCGGAGCTTCAGGGAGATCGGGCCGTTCAAGAGGAGGACGTCGCATTGCCGCGGGGACGAGCGGTAGATGACCCCGAACCGCTCGATGTCGTACCGCGGATCCGAGGTCGCCGCCATCTCGATCGCGCAGCACATGATCCCGAAGTGCAACGGCCAGGTGGAGTTCCGTTTCGCCCAGTTGAAGAACTCCCCGACGAGGCCCGATTTGAGCCGCTCGAGGACGGCTCCGCCAGGGCCCCTCTTCATCGGGGCGTCGATGTTCTGCTCGACCCATTGTACGAAATCCTTCGAGCGGAGGCCGACGATGTTCGCCTGTTCCGCGCGCTGGATCATCCGATCAGGACCCCCGAGATGCGGCCCGCGACTCGCTTCGGGACGCTCGAATATCGGGGCCGCTCTTAACCCTTCCTTCGCGGCTTCGCATCCTCGATAGCCTCCCGGCAACGCTCTGCGGTCGTAGCTCGATGAAACGAACTCCCCGGTCGGCTTAAAGGTTCGGGACGTATCACATCGGGACGCGGGATTCGAGTCCGCCCCAGGTGGCCCACCACGGATCCGTGGAGAACAGGACGCCGGGATTCAGGAGCCCGCGAGGATCGAGTGCTTCCTTGATTCGCCGCATGACGCCGTACACCTCGTCGCCCCAGACCCGCGGCAGGGTCTCGGCACGAATCCGTCCGATCCCATGTTCGCCGGACGGAGCGCCGCGAAACCGATCGAGCACCGCATGGTCGAACTCCTCCCGCAACGACTGCATGCGCTCAAAATCATCAGGATTCGTCGGGTCAAAGAACGGGCGATAGTGCGTATTGCCATCCCCGATGTGGCCGTAGATGCCCGCGACGGTGTCGTGACGCCGGGCGAGGTCCACCAGAAATTCGATGAACTCGGGAACCCGGTCCCGTGGGACGATCGGGTCCTCCACGAAGCCCCAGGCTTTGCGCGCACCCGGCCGCTGGATGATCGTCGGGAAGACGGACCGGCGGACTCGCCAGAGAAGCGATTGACGCGTCGGATCCGAGGCGACCTCGGCGGCCCGACTCAACCGGTGTCGGCTCGCGATGCGGTCCACCATCCGGTTCGCGATCTCCTCGATATCGCCCTCGTCGTACTCGACAAGGAGCATCGCCTTCGCCGTCCGGGGAACGTCCAGCGCCTCCCGGTCAAGGAGCGAGAGCGTGTCCCCGTCGACGGCTTCGATCGCGCTCGGGCCTGACGTCAGGATGTCGCCGACCGCCGGGCCCAGGTCCTCGAAGCGGTCGAGGTAGAGGAGCAGCGTGATCCGACGGGCCGGGATCGGCAGGACCCGGAGCGTGGCCTCCGTGACGACCCCGAGGGTGCCTTCGCTGCCGACGAACAGGGACGCGAGCGGGAAGACGCCGCGGTCGAGCGACTCCGTGAGGCCAAGGAGGTCGTATCCGCACGAATGCTTGCGGATCGGGCGGCGACTCGCGACGATGGCCCCGCGGTGTGCCACGATCTCCCGACGGATGTGCTCCAGCCACCCCGCGCCGCGAACCAAGTCCCGCCATTCTACGCCGTCCACGGGAACGTCGTGCGCGTCGATCGTGGTGCCGTCCGCGAGGAGGATCTTGAGAGCCGCCACGTGATCCCTCGTCTGGCCATACTTCACACTCCGATATCCGGAGGCGTTGTGCCCGACCATGCCGCCGATCCGGCACAGGTCTTGGCTTCCTGGATCCGGGGCGAATCGCATCCCGCGATCCGCGAGGTATGCGTTCAACTCGGCGAGGAGGATGCCGGGTTCGACGCGGACGAGCCGCCGTTCCGGATCGAACTCCAGGATGCGATGGAATCGAGTCGTGTCCAGGACCACGCCCGGGCCGATCGCGGCGCCGGACAGCGACGTCCCCGACGCACGGGGGGTGATGGGGACTTCGAGCGCCCGACAGACGTCCAGGACCGCGCGGATGTCGGTCGCGGAGTCGACGAAGGCCACCGCCCGTGGTTCGACCGCGCATGGGCTCGCGTCGGTCGAGTAGGTCCGGCGGCTGGCCTCATCGGTTCGGACGTTCTCGGGTCCGATGGCCTTCTCCAGCGATCTGCGCAGGGTTGCGTCGTCCGCCGAGCCGCTCATCCGAACCGCATCAACGCCAGCGACTCACTTGCCCTTTTCGCCGGTGATGTGTCACCGCTGGGAGGAACAACGTTTATGTCGAGCCCTGCCTTCGAAGGCTCTCGTGCCCATCAACCAAGACCGCCTCCGGAAGATGGCGGACCACGGCCTCACGGAATACCAGGCCCGCGTGTACCTGACTTTGTTGGACCTCGGCTCGGCGACGGCGAGCCAGATTTCGCCGCTCTCGAAGGTCCCGCGGACGCGCATCTACGCGACGATGCAGCAGCTCCACGAAAAAGGGCTCGTCCAGATCTTGCCCGAGACGCCGCTCCGCTACAAGGCCGTCCCGTTCGCGACCTACCTGCAGACCCTCGCGGACGACATGCGATCCCGGGCGAAACAAATCGACACCGGACTCGACGGCCTCGCCCGCGAGTTCGCGATCAGCGCGCAACGGGAGCCAGAATCCCGGGGTCGGTTCGAAGCGATCTACGGACGGAAGAACGTCCGGGAGCGACTCCTCAAGATGTATGACGGCGCGACTCGGGAGGTGATCGGCATCGGGACGACGAAGAGCCCCGGACGGATCCTCGGCGCCTTCATGCCGAACCTCGTCGACAAGGCGAAGCAGGGAGTTCGCCTGAAGTACGCGTTCTGCTTCACGCCGGACAACCGCGGCGATGTGACCGCACTCCTGGAGATCGCGGAGGTGCGCCACATCGACTTCATGATGCCCGTCTACATGCACGTGTTCGACGGCAAAGAGTTCCTCATGAGCCACCCGATCCCGGACGACGATTCCTCGTACCGCGGCGATGACATCGCGATTTGGACCGACGACCCGGCGATCGCGGATGCGATGTCCGAGATGGCGGAGCGGATCTGGGAGATGGGGAAGCCCGCCGCGGACGTCCTGGAAGACGGACGCGAGGCGAGGCGCGTCGCCGTCACTCGGCCTTGAACGTCAGTCGCTGCATGAGCCGCGTCAGGTCCGTCCTCGGTTCGCCGTTCGGGCCCGCGATCGGCTGGAGGGCCGGCGGGTGCTCCATGTACGTCGGCACGCGCTGCGCGATGCGCTCTTCGAACGTCGGCACGTGTTCGTTCTGGTAGAAGACGCCAATCGGGATTCGGTCTCCCCATTCGAGCGCTTTCTCGAGCGCCTGCGTCGTCTTCTTCTCGACCTCGGTCGGGTCGCGGACCACCGGGTCGTAGCCTTCGTCCTCGAGCTTGTAGACGCGAGGCATCGCTCGACCGCCCGCCGGATCCTTGCGGTCCTCGCCGCCGTACCATTCCTTCGTGTTCAGGTCGTTGTACGTCGGGCACGGCTGGAGGACGTCGAGGAAGGCGTAGCCTTTGTGCTCGATCCCCTGCTTGATCGTGGCGACGAGATGCTTGATATCGTACGAGTAACCGCGGCCGACCCACGTCGCGCCGGCGGCGAGGGCGAGCCAGATCGGGTTGACCGCCTCGTTGATGTTCGGATGGGCCAGGGACTTGGTTTGCACGCCGAGCTTCAAGGTCGGCGCCGCCTGGCCTTTCGTCAGGCCGTAGACGCCGTTGTCGTGGATGATGTACAGCATGTCCAGGTTCCGGCGACCCGCGTTCACGAAGTGGCCGCCGCCGATTCCCAGGCCGTCTCCGTCGCCGCTGAGGCAAAGGACCTTCAGCTGGGGGTTCGCGAGCTTCACGCCGGTCGCGTAGGGGAGCGCTCGGCCATGCAACGTGTGGATCCCGTACGTCTTCACGTAGTGGACCGTCTTCGCCGAGCACCCGATCCCGGAGACAATCGTCACGCGGTGCGGTTCCATCTTGAGCTCCGCGAGGGCCATCTGGATCGTCCGGAGGATGCCGAAATCCCCACAGCCGGGGCACCAGTCGTTGTGGACGTCGGTCGCGAAGTCGGCGGGTTTCAGGACCTGTTCAAGAGCCACGGGTCAACACCGTCCTCTTCGTCGCCTTTCCGCGGATCACGGTCCTGATCGCGTCGTACAACTCCGTGTTGGACATCGGCCGGCCGTTGTACTTCAGGATGAAGTGGGTCATTTCGACGCCCGTGTACTCCCGCACGATCCCGGCGAGCTGCGCTCCGAAGTTCATCTCGATTCCGACTCGGCGTTTCGCCTTCGCGAGATACGGAAGGATCTCTTCGCTTGGGAACGGATTGATCAGCCGGACGTGGAGGTAGCCGACCTTGGCGCCTTCCGCCCACAGGCGGTCCAGCGCATCGAGGAGCGCGCCCTTCGTGGATCCCCAGCTCACGATGACCGTGGGGGCATCCTTCGGGCCGAAATATCGGAATTTGACGTCCTGCGGAATCTCCTTCGCGGCGAGGTCGAGCTTCGCGAAGCGCTTCTCCATCATCGCGTCGCGCACCGCGGGGTCCTCCGTGATGTGTCCGCGCTCCTCGTGCTCGTCGCCGGTGTTCCAGAAGATCGTCCCGGGCTGACCCAGGAACGCGCGCGGCGACACGGGTCCGTTGCTCAGGTCGAACCGCTTGTACGGATTTTCCGTCGTGTACCCGTTGTTCCCGTCGACGAGGGCGCCCCGATCAATCCGGAGATCCGACAAGTCGGGAACCGGGGTCGTGGCGTAGCTGTTCGCGAGCGCCTTGTCGACGAGGTGGATGACCGGCATCTGATACCGGTCCGCGTAGTTGAAGGCCAGCAGCCCGTCCCGGATGCACTCCTCGAAGTCGCCGGACGCGAGCAGGATCCGCGGGCTCTCGCCGTGGCCGGCATGGAGCGCGAAGCGCAGGTCGCCCTGCTCGTGGCGGGTCGGCATCCCGGTGCTCGGACCGGCGCGCTGGTACAGCGTGATGACGACCGGCACCTCGTTGATCGAGGCCCAGCCGATGCCTTCCATCATCAGACAAAAGCCGGGGCCCGAGGTTGCGGTCGCGGAGCGAACGCCCGTCAGCGCGGCTCCCGTCGCCATCGTGATCGCGGCGATCTCGTCTTCCGTCTGCACGACGAGCATCGAGGCGCCTTCCTCCTTTGCCGCCCCCGGTCCCGCCCCGTCGGGCGCGAGCCCGTGCCCGTTCAGGTCGAGGATCTCGTTCTCCTCGAGGAACTCGCTCTCGTCGGACGCGGGGGTGATCGGGTAGTACGTCTGGAAACGCATTCCGCCGTACAGCTTCCCGAGGGCGGTCGCCTGGCTGCCCGTGAGGAACAGCCGCGACTCCTTCCGCGGGAGCTTCTCGAGCCGGTATGGGAACTCCGGCACGAGGGCCTTCGCGATGTCGTACGCCTTCCGGGCGCCCGCGGCATTCATGCTGACGACCTTCGCCTTCGCGCGGAAGACGTCCTCGAGGGAGCGTCGCATCATCTCGAAGTCGAATCCGAGGATGCCGAACGAAGCACCCACCGCGAGCATGTTGACGACGCGTGAGATCTTGCTCAACTGGTCGATCTGGAACTCGTCGGCCACCCGTTCGAGGAGATCGTGGAACGGAATCGGAACGAGGCTCACCCCGCGCTGCTTCGACGCCACGAGCATGTCGTCGATTGTCTCGCCGACCCCTCGCGAGATCATGTAGGTCTTCAGATCGGCGGCGAGACGCTGCTCGATGGTGGGGACATCCGAGAGACGCGTCTTCCCGAGCGACGGGTCGTAGATGATCGCACCGTCGTCGGTGACTTCCCTTGCGTGCCGGAACAGGGTCTCCGCCTCGAACGTGGCGAGCACGTTGACGTCATCGATGTGAGACCGGACGAGCCCCGAATGGGCTCGAAGGGCGAAGTAGGAATGCTCGCCCATGATGTTCGAATAGAATTCGCGCTTCCCGAAGATGTGCAAACCGCCGGCGGCGCAGGCGCGCGCGAACACGTTCGCCGACGAGTCGACACCGCTTCCCTGAGGACCTCCAATCATCCAGGCGAGGTCGTTCACTCGGACCGCCGGTGGACTCATCGGATCAAGCCGCCCTCACGCCCAAAGGCGGGAGCCTTCTTGGGAGTTTTCCAATTCTGGGTGTACCGGGAGGGAGGGGTCGGACGTCCGTCCCTCGGGGTCGTCGATGGCGCCGCGTGGTCCGATCACGGAGTGAGGGACGCAAGAGCACCTTATCAAACCTTTCCTCCAGATTCCGCGGCACGGAACTCGTTCGCGGCATTCCTACGGAGAGCCTTGTGATGGCGGGCCGATTTTCGGCGCGCGACCCCGCGGCAGGACGAGCTGTTGCATGAACCCCTCCATGAACTGGAAGCGGTTCCGGAGGGTCACCTCGCTGACGCCGGCGATCTTCGCGATCGCCTTCTGCGGGCGGCGCTCCCCGCACGAAAGGGACGCGAGGTAGATCGCGGCCGCCGCGGTACCCGACGGGGAGAGGGACATCGAGCTGTCGATCTTCTCGAGTTCCTTGAGGATCTTCTGGGCCTCGGCCTCGACCGTGTTCGACAACCCGAGCCGGGAGCAGAATCGGCTCACGTAGTTCATCGGCCGGGAGGGCGGTACGCGCAAGGTCAGGGTCCGGAGCAACGCTCCGTATGCCTTGCCGATCGTCTTCTTGCGGACGCCCGTCACCTGTTGCAGTTCATCCAAGGTCCTCGGGACGCCATCGATCCGGCATGCGGCGTACACGGCGGCGGCAACGATCGCCTCGATCGACCGACCGCGCACGAGGCCCTTCTCGAGGGCCTTCTTGCAGATGAATCCGGCTTCGTCCTTCACCGGACGCGGCAGGCCCATCAGCGAGGCAACGCGGTCGAGCGACCGAATCGTCTCCGGCAGACTTCGCTCTCCCGGACGCGAATGGCCAGAGTGACGCTGGAGTTTCCGCATCCGGTAGAACTTCTCTCGCTCCCGGAGCGGGATCGTGTTGCCGCGGGCGTCCCTGTTCGCGAGCGGAATCACGGTCGTCAGCCCGGATGCGCCCGCGACGTAGCTCCGAGGAGCGCCCGTCCGCGCGAGGCGGTCGTTCTCTTCGACGGAGTATGCGGACCACTCCGGTCCTTCGTCGATCGCACCTTCGCTGATCACGAGGCCGCATGAATCGCAGACGAGCTCGCCGCGCGCGTAGTCGCGCACGAGGTGCTCGCTCCCGCATTCGGGGCAGACCCGGTCCTCTTCCACGACCGGTTCCGCCGGCGTACTGCTCGGCATAACCAACCTTCCGGTGGGCCTTTGCTCTCGGGTCTCAATTCAGTCAATATAACGCGTTTATATTATACCTTGTCATCGCTCGCAGTAACAACTCCGAGAGCCACCTCGATTGAGGGAGTAGTCGGGCCCTGTTAGGACGAGGGACGTCCTAACCTCCGGTGACGCTCTGCCATCGGTGCTTCCGGGCTCCGATCGTACCCTCGAAAAGGGGACGGCCTGGGGGCCGCGGCGGACGGATCGCGAGTCACTCCGGGACGGTCCGTACCGTTCGTACGTACGGATTGATTGGCAATGTTAATGCCCCCCGGGCTCTGTCGGCAAGGCGGCGCATTCGAATGACGGAGTTCCGCGTCGAGAAAGACTTCCTGGGGGAGGTCAAAGTCCCAAGAGACGCGTACTGGGGAGTCCAAACTCAACGAGCGATCGAAAACTTCCCGATCAGCGGAATCCGCTTCGGCCGACGGTTCATCTATGCTCTCGGCCTGATCAAGATGGCGTGCGCCCAGACGAACATGGAACTCGGATTGCTCGACAACAAGATCGGCAAAGCGATCGTCCAAGCGTGCCAAGAGGTCATGGACGGGAAGCTGGATGCGCACTTCCCGCTGGACATCTTCCAGACGGGCAGTGGGACCTCGACGAACATGAACGCGAACGAGGTGATCGCGAACCGCGCGAACGAGATCCTGGGCCATCCGCTCGGGGAGAAAGGCCCCGTCCATCCGAACGACCACGTGAACATGGGCCAGTCCTCGAACGACGTCATCCCGACGGCGATCCACGTCGCCGCCTTGCTGGAAATCGACCAAAGCCTGTTGCCTTCCCTGCGCGAGCTGGAGGACAGCCTCGCGAAGAAGGCAAAGGAGTTCGATCCGGTGGTCAAGGCCGGACGGACCCACCTAATGGACGCCACCCCCATCCGACTGGGCCAGGAGTTCTCCGGGTACCAGTCCCAAATCGATCACGGGATTCGCCGGGTGTCCGCTGCGAGGGCCGCGCTCGCCGAACTCGCGATCGGCGGCACCGCCGTCGGCACGGGGATCAACGCGCACCCTGACCTCCCGGGCCGTGTCGTCGAGAAAATCAGCGGGGCGACAAACACGAAGTTCCGGGTTGCGGAGAACCATTTCGAGGCCCAGGCGGCCCGAGATGCGCTCGTCGAAGCCAGCGGCGCGATCCGCACCGTCGCCATTTCGATGATGAAGATCGCGAACGATTTGCGGTGGCTCGGATCTGGACCCCACACGGGCCTCCGAGAGCTCAACCTCCCCGCGGTTCAGCCCGGCTCCTCGATCATGCCGGGAAAGGTCAACCCCGTGATCCCCGAGGCCGTCATGCAGGTCGGCGTCACGGTCATCGGCAATGACGTGGCGATCGCGGTCGCGAACACCCATTCGAACCTCGATCTCTCGACGATGATGCCCGTCATGTCGCAACGGATCCAGCAGAACATCGAGCTCTTGGCGAACGTCGCACGGGTCTTCGCGCACAAATGCGTCGATGGAATCACCGCGAACGTGGACGTCCTCCAGCGCTACGCGGAATCGAGTCCCGCGATCGCGACAAAACTGAACCCGATCATCGGCTACGAGAAAGCCGCCGAGATCGCAAAGGAGGCGGGTCTGACCGGGAAGACGGTCAAGCAGCTCGTCATCGAGAAGGGCATCCTGAGCGCCGAGGAAGCGGAGAAGGTCCTCGACCCGCGACACCTCACGAGCCCGAGCAAAGACTTGCTCGGAGGCGGCGGGGGCTAGGCGCCGCCGATGTCCGCCGGCATGTCGCGCAAGCCGCTGGCGGAGAAACTCGGAATCAAGGCCGGCTTCGTCGTGGTCGTCATCGATCCGCCGACGGACTACCGGCGTCTCCTGGGTCGGCTGCCCGACCACGTCACGATCCGCACGCGGTTGGACGGTCGGGTCAACATGATTCACGCGTTCGTTCGAGATCGCTTCGGCCTGGAGGCTTCGTTTGATCGATGGAAGGACACGATCCCCCGGGATGGGAGCCTGTGGATTTCGTGGCCGAAGCAATCGGCGGGGATCCCGACGGACCTGACGGAGAACGTCGTCCGATCGGTCGCGCTCGGGCACGGACTCGTCGATGTGAAGGTGTGCGCTGTGGACGAAACGTGGTCCGGGCTCAAGCTCGTCTACCGCATGGCGGATCGCGGCGGATGAGAGCCGCAAAGGACAAACCCTCGAGCAAAGCTCTCCGTGCGGGCCGGGATGGCCCGAGGAGCGGAGAGGTTTGCCGTATCGCAATGTAAAGGACCCGACCGAAGTCGTCGTAATCTTCAAGACCCATCTGCGGGAGGGCGCGGACTCGGAGGCATACGCGAAGACCTCGCGTCGCATGCACGAGCTCGTCGAGCAGATTCCCGGATTCATCTCGATCAAGGCGTACACGGGCGAGGACGGGGAAGAGATCGACCTGGTCCGCTTCGCGAACGAGGATGCGCTTGCGGTGTGGAAGGAGCAGCCGGAACATCGCGAGGCGCAACGCCGCGGTCGCGAGGAGTTCTACGATCGATACTCTGTCCAAGCCTGCAAAGTGGTCCGCGACTACGAGTTTCGGATCGAGGATCTCGAACGAGGTCCGGACGCCGAACGCGATCGAAGGAAGGCGCAAGGCCGCTCGACGCGATGATCCGGGCCTAGCTGCCGGCGAGCTTTTCCGTGTCGATTTGGGCTCTCTGGAGGCGACCCGAGTAGTCGACGTAGACCGTCTTCCAGTACGTGAACTCCTCGAGCGCCGTCGAGCCCGCTTCCCGCGTGTCCGTCGGCCCGGTCTCCTTCGTGCCGCCGAATGGCAGTTGGACCTCTGCGCCGATCGTCGGCGCGTTCACGTACGTGATGCCGGCTTCGAGTTCGTGCATCGCCCGGAACGCCCACCGGAGGTCGTTCGTGTAGATCGAGGAACTGAGTCCGTACTTGACGGAGTTCGCGATCGCGACCGCGTCTTCGTAGTCTTTCGCCTTGAGGACGCTCAATACCGGTCCGAAGATTTCCTCGAGAGCGAGGCGCTTCTTTCGGTCCACCGCGAAGACCGTCGGGGAGATGAAGAATCCGCGGTCGTACGAACCCCCGGTTAGCTTCGCGCCGCCCGTGAGTAGCTTGTCGTCCTCCTTCTTGCCGATGTCGATGTACTCCAAGACCTTCTTCTGTTGGTCTGCCGACGCCACGGGGCCCATGTCCGTCTTCTCGTCGATCGGGTTGCCGATCCGGAGCTTCTCGGCCCGCTCGACGAGTTCGTCGACCACGTCGTCATAGATTTTCTGGTGGACGATCAAACGCGACGCCGCCGTGCACCGCTGCCCGGCCGTCCCGAACGCGCCGAACATGACGCCGTCCATCAGGAGCTCGAGGTTCGCGTCGTCCATCGCGATGATCGGGTTCTTGCCGCCGAGCTCGAGTCCGACCTTGATCATCTTCTTCGCGGCGCTTTCGTACACGTGCTTGCCGGTGTCGACGCCGCCCGTGAAGGAGATCGCGCGGATGTCCGGATGGGCCACGAGACCGTCGCCGACGACCGAGCCGGTTCCCGTCACCAAGTTCACGACGCCGGCCGGAAAGCCCGCTTCATCGAGCACCTCGACGAATCTCGCGGCACAGAGGGGCGTGAGGCTCGAAGGCTTCAGGACGAACGAGCAACCGGCGATCAGCGCGGCCCCGCTCTTCCAGGCCGGGATCGCCATCGGGAAATTCCAAGGCGTGATCAGGCCGACCGGCCCGACTGGCAGGCGGGTCGTCAGACACATCTTGTTCGGAAGCTCGGACGGCACGGTCTCCCCGAACATCCGGCGACCCTCGCCGGCCGCGTACTCGTAGAAGTCGATGACCTCTTGAACGTCGCCGCGGCCTTCTGCGATGACCTTGCCCATTTCCGTGGTCACGGTTCGCGCGAGCTCCTCTTTCTTCCGTCGGAAGATGCGGGCGGCCTCCAGCAGCAGCTCTCCGCGCCGCGGCGCGGGCGTCTTCTTCCAGCGCTCGAAGGCTCCTTTCGCATGGCGGACCGACTCGTTCAGCTCCTCCTTCGTGGCCAGGGGAAACGTCGCCAGCGTCTCGCCCGTCGCGGGGTTGTGCGTCTCGAAGCGCTTCCCCTCGGATTTCCGCCACTTGCCGCCTATGAAGAGGCCGTACTCCTGGACCATCGTCTTCGCCGGGGGAAGCAAGGCCCGGCCAGGCTATGACGTTATCGTGGGATCCGCGCGGGACTTGCGGGACGCCTCGACGACCGGATCTTCCGAATAGCGGACGATGGCCCGGGCGGCTTCGAGGAGGCCATCCGCCACGACGTCGGGAGACCATGGCCGAACTTCCGCGGCGAAGCGCCGCCGCCACGCCTTCGGCCCGACCCAGGCGGTCCGACAACCGAACGCGCGGCCGGTCTGTACATCCATGGGCTTGTCGCCGACCATCCAAGCCGATCGCGGGCGAGCGCCCAAGTCGCGGGCGGCGGCGAGCAGCATCCCCGGTCGCGGCTTGCGACACGCGCAGTCCGAGAGCACGTTGTGCGGGCAGTAGTAGATCTCCGCGACCTGCACGCCCGCCTTCCGGAGCCCCGCGAGCATCCGATCGTGGACCTTCGCCAATTGCGCCTCCGGGAGCAGCTTCCATCCGGCGGCGTCCTGGTTCGTCACGATCACGAGCTGCCAACCACGATCCTGAAGCAACCGCATGCCCTGAATCGCACCGGGCAGGAATTGGAACTGGTCCGGCCTCCGTACGTACCCGGCCCGCCCGCGGTTGATCACGCCGTCTCGATCGAGGAACACCGTCGGTCGGTCCGGACCGCCAACGTGCGGCGCAGCGCCGTGGCGGTGCACACTCAAGGCGAATCGCGCCTCGTTCGATTGAAGGAAGAAGTCGACGAGGGCCCATTTCGCGAACGGGTTTCGAGTGAGGGTCAGCGCCTTGTCCACGGTGAACCACCCGACGTCCTCGATTTCGTCCGGCTTCAGGCGGAACGCGTCGGAAGCGATGTGGCCCTTATACACGAATCCCAGGGTGTACGCCGGCTTGCCGGGGAACCCGGATACGTAGACGTTCAGGAGGCCGTCCAGTCGGATGCCCACGCCAATCTCCTCCTCCGCCTCGCGCTCGACGCCGACCTCGGGGCTCTCGCCATAGTCCATGAATCCGCCGGGGACGTTCCAATATCCCTTCGAGAAACCGCGGACCGCCTTGACCATGAGCACCCGAGGGCCGTTCGAGAGGATTACCTCGGAGACGCAGCGAATCATCGTGGTATAGATCGCGCGCTTCACGAGCGGGTCGACATCGGTCCGCTCGAAAATTGCATCCCGACCCAGCCACTCTTCCGGGTGGTGATCGAGTCGCGGCTTTTGCCGCAACACGCGGTCGGTGCCGAAGTCCATCACGCCGTTCGGTTCAGTGAGAAACGGAAGTTTTTCGCCAGCGCGGGGAAACCGCAGGTTCCCATGATCGCGGATGAGATAGACTTGGCCGTCCGTCTCGACGAAGAGATGTTCGCGGCGTGCCCTCTGACCCATGCGACTGGTTCCATGCCCATGCGTTGTATTAAATGGTCACGGGAGGAACTCGTCAAGGCACCCACCGTGATGCCAGCGTTGAAGGGCGGGCCGTCGTCGGCTACTCGCGGACTTTCAGGGCCACCGACACGCCATCGCGGAGCGGTACGATCGACGCGATCATCCGCGGGTCCTTCGCTAGCCGTTCGTTGTAGCTCCGGATGGCCTGGGTCTCGCTCGATCGGTCCTTGCGGGCCACGTCGCCGTGCCAGAGGACGTTGTCCGTGACGAGGAGTCCTCCGACCCGAAGTCGCACAATGGCGGGATCGAGGACTGCGGGATAGCCGGCCTTGTCGATGTCGTTGAAGATGAAGTCGAAGGGGCCCTTCAGGTCCTTCAGAATCCCTTGGGCGTCACCGACGAGAATCTTGACTTTCGTCGCGACGCCGGTCTTCTCCATGTTCTTCCGCGCGATGGCGGCCGTCTCGGGGTTGTGTTCGACCGTGACGAGTTCGCCGTCGTCCGGCAGCGCACGGGCGAGCCAGGTGCCCGAGTATCCGATCGCGGTGCCGAGCTCGAGGATTCGCCGCGCACGGATCGCGCGCGCTAGGATGTGGAGCAAACTTCCCTCCGCCGAGCCGACAATCGGCCATCCTTCCTCCTCGCCTTGTCGCTCCACGGCCCGCAGCGCCGCGTCCCCCCGGTTCGCCAACCCATCGATGTATTCGTCGATCTCCTCGTACACGATTGCGCGCGGCACGCCACCACCGCGGCGACGAGCGTCGTGTGCGGCTATGAACCTTCGCGGCATCTTGACAAACACTTATCCCACATGAGCGGTCATCGAGGCGCGGATGGGACATGTGCAAGCTCACGAAGACGGACAGCGCCGTGCTGTCCCTGTATCTTGAAACCCTATACGTCAACGAGATCATGGCGCGCGGCTACGCGGTCCCTCCGAACCTCGACGTGCCGGCACCCGCCCGACCGAAGCTCACGGGTTGATCGATTCCGGGACCGGCGTTCGCACGATCCCGTCGAGCTCGTCCGCGCGACGCTCCATCGTGGTGGCCTTCTGGAAGAGATGTCGCGAGCGGTCCTGAAGGCGGTTCGCCTTCACGCGGGCTCTCGCCGCCTTGTGCCGCAGTTTCGCGGCCTTCGCTCGATCCCGGAGTTCGTGCTCGGGCGCCTTCGGCCGAGGGGCCGGCGGGAACACGGCCCGCTCCGACGGCGCCGATGTCGGCACGCTGTCGTTGCGTGGCTCCATGGCGCCTCGAACGGCGCGGCCGGGGATAAGAGTTGTGGGGTGCGCGTCGCGCAACACGAAAATAGCGGCCCGTCCTTCCGTCCGGTTCGTGAAGGTGTACGTCGAAGCGTACGGCTGCACCCAGAACTACGGCGAGGCCCGACTCATGCAGGAGGCCCTCCTCGGGAGCGGCCACACGATCACGACCGCGGAGGCCGACGCGGACGCTCACGTCCTCGTGACGTGCACCGTCGTCGAGACGACGGAGAGGAAGATGGCCCGCCGCCTGGCGGAGCTCGCGGTGTACGAGAAGCCGTTCGTCGTCGCGGGCTGCATGGCGGCGGCCCAGAGGGAGCGCGTGCAATCCATCGTACCGCGAGCCAAGCTCTTGCCGCCGCGAAAGTGGCCCCAAATCGTCGAGCTGCTCGGCGCCGGAACGGCATGCGGCGACCGGGCCGCGGAAGTCGATTCGGCCTCGTTCGGCTGGCGGGACGCAATCGTCCCCATCGCCCAAGGCTGCGCGGGTCGTTGCACGTATTGCATCACGCGGGTGGCCCGCGGCACAGTCGCGTCGTACGGGATCGATTCGATCGTCGGGCAGGTCCGTCGACACGTCGAGCGAGGCGTGCGAGAGATCAAGCTGACGGGGCAGGACACCGCCGCATACGGGCTTGACAGCGGCACGAACCTCGCGGCCCTGTTGCGCGCAATCGCCGAGATTCCGGGTGAGTTCCGGGTCCGAGTCGGCATGGCGGACCCGTTGACCGTCTACCCGATCCAGGAGGAACTCGTGGCGGCGTATGCGTGCGACAAGATGTTCAAGTTCTTGCACCTCCCCGTCCAGAGCGGGGACGACACGATCCTCGAGTCGATGCGGCGACAGTACACCGTCTCCGAGTTCGAGGAAATCGTCGGCCGATTCCGCCTCGCGTTCCCGGAGATCACGCTCTCCACCGATGTCATCGTGGGCTTCCCGGGCGAATCCGAGGAGCAGTTCGAGGCCACGATGGAGCTCATCCGGCGGGTGCGGCCGGACATCGTGAACGTCACTCGCTTCTCCCCGCGAGACGGCACGCCCGCCGCGACGATGCCAGGCCAGATCGTCGGCTGGAAAGTGAAAGAGCGTTCCCGCCGACTCACGCGACTCCGGTTCCAAATTGCGCGCGAGATGAACGAACGGTTCATCGGACGCGAGGCCACGGTCTTGGTCACGGAGCCGGGCAAGCCGGGCACCGTCCTCGCGCGGACGCCGGAATACCGCCAAGTCGTCCTGCGGGAACCCGCGACCATCGGCGAATTTCTCCGGGTGGAAATCGACGGAGCGCGACCGACGGATCTCTCCGGACACCTGTTGACCAATGGACTTTATACGGCCGTGCAAATCCACGCTGGCAGCCCCGTGGTGTAGCGGCCAAGCATTCGGGTCTTTGGAACCCGCGACGGCAGTTCGAATCTGCCCGGGGCTATTCGGATGAAGGTTCGCGCGCAGCTCCACCTCACGTTCGACGATGCAGCGACCGCCGAGGCGGTCGCGTCGTCCGTCTCCCTCGACGACGACGGATATATCGAGACCACACGCCGTGGACGCACGATCACCGCACGGGCGGCGGCGGATAGCCCGATGAGCCTCCTGCACACCCTCGACGACTACCTCGCGTGCGTCAGCGTCGCGGAGCGGTCGGCCCGTGAGGCACGCCCTCCCGGACGTGCGCGGCGACGCCGCGTTTGAAGGCCAGCATCTCGCGGCCGTTCATCGTCGCTCGCGCCACGGCGCATAGCTCGTCTTCGGGCGAGACGACCAAGGCTTCGTCTCCCGGACGAATGTCCGGGTCGGCCTCCCGCACGAACTTCGCGAACACATTCTTCCCTTCGCGGTGGAATGGGACGGTGTCCTCTTCGACGACAATCCGGAGCCGCGGCGGCGGGAATGCCTTCGCCAGACGACGGGCCCCCGCGGCTTTCAAGCTAAACAAACCATCGGCGGCGCGAAGCGAGACTACGTGTTCGCCATCCGCGAGGACGTTTCGGACCTTCCCCGTGTTCTTCGATATAACGTACGAGATTGCTCCGGCAAATAGCGCGTCCGCGGCACCTCGACCGAATTGGAAGTCAGCCGTGGCCCGGATTCGCAACGCGTTCCAATCGATCGCTCGCCCCCCCGGAGCCCGGGCTCGCAGGTCGTCGAGGGTCGCCTCGCCCTCCCACAGGATTCCGAACGGAAAACCGGCGCCGGCCGCCCAGTCGCGAAAGAAGACCTCCGCTGCCTCGAGGGCTTCGAGGTCGGTTGCCTCCGGCACAATCGTTTGGCACATCGGCCAGACCTGATCGAGTTCGAGGGGCACCGGGCCCCACACCGACTTGACCGCGAAATGGACATCCGCCACGCGGGCGACTTGGTCGACCACCGCAGCCAGGCGCTCGCCGAACGGCCGGCCGCCCTCGGGGAAAACGAGGAGGCCTTTCGCGGGAGGCGCGCTGTATCGCTCCCGGAGGCGCCGCCGGAACCGATGGAGGATCGGACGATGCGCGGTCTCGGCGCCGACGTAGGTGAGCGCTCCGGGGCGGGAAACCGGTTCGAACTCTTCCAGGAATTCGTTATGGCGGCGGAGCTCGCGCACGGCGTCGAGGAGCGCGGGATGGGCCCGCGCCCGCCGCTCCGCGAGCCCCCACAGGTCGCCCTCGGCGATCGCTTGACGGACCTCCCGGATCGCACCGAAGCACGCGTGCAGGTTGTGTTCGGCGAGGAGCGTCTCCTCGGCCGCGATCTTCTCCATGGGATGCGCGGTGCAAACGGGACAGAGGCAGCTGCTTTCCCGGACGTCGGCCGCACGACGCGTCCCGTCCGCGAAGAGCATGCGGCCGTCGCGGGCGTACTTCGCGTACGAGGCCGAGTCGAACAGGTCGCAGCCGAGCAAGGTCGCGAGCGGGAAGACGAGCGGATGGCCCGCGCCGAACAGGTGCACGGGCTTCGAGGGATCGAGGCCTTTCTTCGAAGCGATGATCACGCGGACGAGATCTCGGAACCGGTAGGTTTCCAGCAGAGGCACGACGCCCCCGATGGCGCACACCGCGACGTCGAGCGACGAAACCGACCGCGCGCACCGCTCGCGTAAGTCCGGATGGAGG
>VBMA01000071.1 GCA_005878985.1 Methanobacteriota archaeon | reverse complement strand
CTTCCCCGTTCAGGCCCCATACGTGATCGACCGCGGGGACGCCGGGGTCGTCGAATTCGACGAGGACCACGCCTACGCGTTGAGGATCGAGAGTCACAATCATCCGTCCGCGATCGAGCCGTACGGCGGCGCGAACACGGGCATTGGCGGCATCTTGCGCGACGTCCTCGCGATGGGCGCGCAACCGATCGCCCTCGCGGACCCGCTGCACTTCGGCCCGCTCGATTACCCGATGGACAAGTTGCCCCGCGGGGCCAAACACCCGAAGTACTTGTTCGGCGGCGTCGTCGCGGGCATCCGCGACTACGGGAACCGGGTCGGCATCCCGACCGTAGCCGGTTGCATCGTCTTCGACGAAGGCTACCTCGGCAACATCGTCGTCAACGTGGCGTGCGTCGGCTTCGGGAAGAAGTCCCAGATCGTGCGGAACCGCGTGGCGTCGGAGAAGGACGTGTTCATCCTCGCGGGAGGCCGCACGGGCCGCGACGGGATTCACGGCGTCACGTACGCGAGTGTCGATCTGACGGACCAGGCCGTGCGGCGCTGGGAGGCAGGGGCGGTCCAGCTCGGCGATCCGATCTTGAAGGAGCCTCTCATCCACGGGTGCATCGAGTCGGCCGAGGCGGGGCTGCTCGACGGCCTGAAAGATCTCGGCGGCGGCGGTCTCTCGTGCGTGATCGGCGAAATGGCTCTCGCAGGAGGATTCGGCTCCGAGGTCGACCTCGAGAAAGTGCCTCTGAAGGAGGAAGGCCTCGCGCCGTGGGAGATCTGGGTCTCCGAAAGCCAGGAGCGCATGATGCTCGCGGTGCGCCCGGAGAATGTCGACGCGGTCCTCCGGATTTTCAGCCTGTACGACGTGCCCGCGACCGTCATCGGTCACGTCATCCCGGAGAAAGTCTGCCGCGTCCGGTACCGCGGGACGATTGTCCTCGAGATGGATCTCCCGTTCTACACGGGCGGCCCCGAATATTCGCGTCCGTACAAGGCGCCGGCCATCCTTCCGAGCCAAGACCTCCGGCTTCCACGAGAACCGCAAGACTATCGTTCGACGATCCACAAGCTCCTGGCCTCTCCGAACATCGCGTCGAAGGAGTACGTGATCCGTCAATACGATCACGAGGTCCGCGCCTCGACCGTGCTGAAGCCGCTCCAGGGCGTCATCGGGAAGGCGGCCCACGGCGACGCATCCGTGATTCGCCCTCGAATCGATTCGTGGCGGGCGCTCGCGATCTCGGTCGCATCGACCCCGCAGTTCACCGCGATCGACCCGTATCGCGGCGGAGCGACGGCCGTGGATGAGGTGTGCCGGAACCTGGTGGCGGTCGGAGCGAGTCCCCACTCGCTGACGAACTGCCTGAACTTTGGGAATCCGGAGAAGCCGGATCGCCTGTGGTCCTTCCGCGAAGCGGTGCGAGGCATCGGGAGCACCGCGAAGGCCCTCGGAATCCCGATTCCCTCCGGGAACGTGTCGTTCTATAATGAATCGAGTCGTGGACCGTGCCCGCCGACGCCGGTCGTGCTCGGCGTCGGAATCGTTGAGGACCTGCGGCACTGCGTGACGTCCGACTTCAAGCACGAAGGCGACCCGGTGGTTTTGGTCGGCTCGACGCAGGCCGAGCTCGGTGGGTCGGAGTACCTGCGCCTTCGGGGCGGCACCGCACCCGTGCCGTCCGTGGACCCGTTGGGTCTGCAGGCGTCGATGGACCACCTTCTGAGGGCCATCCGCGCAGGGACGGTGGCCGCGGCCCACGATCTCAGCCACGGTGGCCTCGCGGTCGCTGCGGCGGAGATGTGCCTCGGAGGGGACATCGGCGCGGATCTCAAGACGACCGCGATGGATCCGATGCGATGGGACGTGCAGCTCTTCTCCGAATCGAACGGCCGCTGGCTGGTCGAGGTCACCAAAGACCGATACGAGGCCTTCACCCATCTGATGGAAGGCATTCCGACGACGTATCTGGGCACGACCGGCGGCCGTTCGTTGCATCTCGCGCGAGGCCGGCAGTGGACGTCCCTCGCGGTCCCCGTGATGCGGAAGGCCTGGACCGAGGCGATCCCCAACCAGGTGGTGGTCTCGTGAAGCGCTCGAGCATCCGCGTCGCCGTCGTCTACATCGAAGGTACGAACTGCGAGGACGAGTCCGTCGCATGTTTCCGTCATCTGGGCGCGCAAGCCGAGAAGGTCCATCTGAAGCAGCTGACGCGCGACGCGCCCGCGGAGTTGCGCCGCGACCTCGCCGATTACGACGTCCTGATGATCCCGGGCGGTTTCGCGGCGGGCGATTACGTCCGGGCGGGGACGATCTTCGCCGCTCGCCTGCGCTCGCGGTTATCGAAGGACCTCGTAGGGTTTGTGAAGGCGGGCAAGCCCGTGTTCGGCGTTTGCAACGGCTTCCAGGTCCTGGTCGAAGCGGGTCTCCTGCCGGCACTAGGCGGCGTCATGACGGACGAGCCGGAGGCGGTCCTCGCGACGAACGACTCGAGCCACTACGAGTGCCGGCCCAGCCTGCTCCGAATGGAGAACGGCGGCTCTTGTGCCTTCACAGGGACGCTCGAGAGGGGCCAGGTCGTCACGTTCATCTCGGCGCACGCGGAAGGCAAACTCCTGTTCCCCGAGGGCCGCGAGAAACGTATCCTGAAGGAGCTGACTGAAAACGATCAGGTCGTGTTCCGTTTCGTCGATGATCGCGGCAAATACGCTGGATACCCGTGGAACCCGAGTGGGACGACTTTCAACATCGCGGCCCTCTGCAACCGAGACGGGAACGTATTCGGGGTACAGCCGCATCCGGAGCGCTGCTTCTTTCGCCACCTGCGCCCCGACTGGACACGGCAGCCGAACGGGGACCCGGTGTACGGCGACGGGAAAGCGGTCTTCGAGAGCGTCCTTCGGTACGTCGAAAAACGCTTCTGATTCGTCCTTCGCCATGCCCCGTGAGATGAGAAAAATCGGACCCAGATGCGCCTAACCTATCGAAATCCAGGCAGAGACCGTGTCGAGGGGGATGTCGTTCGATTGGACGAAGTCCGAAGTCATAATCGGTCGGATCTCGTAAGCGTGCCCGGGCGCAACCGGACTCCCGGACGTGGTGTCTTGGTTCCAGGTGAAATGAGCCCCAAGGTCCTGCCCTGGTTGCAAAACGATGGGGACTTTTCCGCTAAGGCCCAAGCACGCGAGTGTGAAGGGGCTCGGGCCGATGACCTTTCTCCCTTCGTCCGCCACCGTGAATGAAACTTCGCAACCGTCCCAGAGAACCGTAGTTGGAGTATTGCCACCTGCTTTCAACAACACCCAGATGCCGACGGGCTCGCCCGATTGGTACGCGCTCCGGTCCGTCTCTGCTGCGAAGGTCGCCGCACGCCGTGGGTAGAAATTCGCTCCCAAGGCGAGCGCAAGGAGTCCCGACGCCACGATAATCACGAGGAATCGCCCACTCCGCGACATCGATTGCAAGAGGTCGTTTGGCCTATTAAATTCCCGGAGTTTTTCGACGTCTCACAGCGACACGATCAGCTCGACGATGTCGCCGTCCTTGAGACCGAGCGAGCCGCGGAGGTAGTGCTTC
>VBMA01000070.1 GCA_005878985.1 Methanobacteriota archaeon | reverse complement strand
CCCGCGGCCTCAAAGCCCGCGATCTCGATGCCCGGACTATCCTGGAGGATCTGCAGTTTCGCGAGATCCGGGCCCCCGATCTTCAGGTTCAACGTGCCCTCGTACGGCTCGAACCAGAGCTTCTTGCGGAACTGGTCCTTGTAGCCTTTTTGGCGCATGTAGAACGCGCCCTCACGGAGGCCGCTCGTGACGGCCCCCGAAATCGTCACCGTCTCCTTGATCTCGAAGATCCGCTGGTAGTCCGCGTACTCCTTCCGGAGGATCTCCCCGCCGCGCGGGGTGAGACGGATCCGCTGGCGACGTGTCGCGAGGTCCCGGGCGACGAGTCCTTCTCGGATCAGTTCGAGGATCCGCTGGGACGCGCTCTGCTGACTTACGCCGATGAGCTTGCCGAGTTCCCCGGAGGACAGGTTCACGTACTGCT
>VBMA01000010.1 GCA_005878985.1 Methanobacteriota archaeon | reverse complement strand
CCTTCGCGGATCGCCCGAAGGTAGAGCGGGCACCCTTTCGTGAGGAGGTACACCCGTCGGAGGGCCTCCGGGTCGATCGTCGCGCGGCCGAGCATCGCCCGGCAGCCTTCCAGGTCGAGGCCGTGGAGGTGCCACTCCGCGACCCGCCCCCCGTCGATGTCCGCTTTCGCGTAGAAACGGCAATAGACCGGCGTCGACTCTTGCGCGAGGACGAGGAGCTTCCCACGGCCGTGGGAACCGCGAAGGAATCCGGCGAGGGCGTCCACCACCGCGTCGTCGACGTCCGCGTATCCGTCCAGCACGAGGAGCTTGCGTTCCCCGGCGAAGACACGGGCGAGCGCCGCCGCGACGGACTCCGCCTGGTCGGGGTCTGTCGCCCGCTCTCCGGTGGACCGTGCGAGGGAATCGGCGAAGGCCTCGAGATTCGCGCCGGGCCCGATCTCCATCCAGACCGCGCGAGGGACGCCCTCCGCGAACGCCCAGCCGAGGGCGGTCTTCCCCATCCCCCGGGATCCGTACACGACCGCGATGGGAGCGGCGCCTGCGAGCCACCGTTGCAGGAACGCGAGATCCGCCTGGCGCTGCAGGAGCGTGGGCCGCTCGAGGTCGGTCACGCGCGGTTCCATGCGGCCTCGTGCGTCCACGGCGGCGAGCGCGGGCAGCGGGGAAAGGCCGAGGTCCCGCCGCGCGTCTCCCAAGGTCGTCGCCCGTCCTTCGATTTCGACGCGCGTCGCATCGACCTCGCCGAGGATTTGTCGAGCGCGCCGCACCCCGGGCTCGGTCAGCGCATAGACGCGGACCTTCCGGGTCCGACCGAGGAGCCGCGCGTCTTTCGAATCGATGAACCCTTCGCGTTCGAGGGTCTTCAACGTCCGCGGGACGTGACTGCGGAGGAGCCGCGCGCCCTCCGCGATGCCCGCCTGCGTTCCTTCGCGGCCCGGTTCCCGGACGTTCCAGAACGCGTGGAGATGGAGTAGGACTCGTTCCGCCGCGGTGAGCTCCACGCGTTCCGATGCGGTCGCGTTTACTTAAGTTTGCAGCCCATGAGTCTCAGGCTTTCGCTTCCGTGGTAACGACCACGAACACTTTATATATCGTCGGGCCGGCTGCAAACACAATTCTCTCCCTGCCCACCGGGAGGCCCCTCGATGAAAGTCGTCTTGCGCGAAGATGAATCGGGAATCTCCGAAGTCGTCGGCACGATCCTGATCCTCGCGATGACGGTCGTGTTGTTCTCGACGATCATCATCTGGGTCTCCAGCATCCCCACGCCGGTCGCGCAGGGCCGGCTCGACATCGCGTCCGAGATGGATCCGATGTACAACGCGGCCGGTTCCGAGATCGGCGTGAACGTGACGCTCACGCACCAGGGCGGCGAGGCGCTGCAACCGCCGCCCACGATCATCTACGTCACGTCGCAACGGGGCTCGAACCCGGCCACGACGGACGTCCAGCGATTGCATCTCTACAACAAGCTCCTCGCGACCCCCAGCGGAATCATCGACGGCACGGACATCGTGTGGAACGTCGGCGAACGATGGGGATACAAGAATTTCACCCTCCGTTCGACCGACCAGATCACGATCACGATCATCGACACGCTGAAGAGCGTCGTCCTTTGGACCGCGCTCCTCACGCCTCCGGCCGGGTCCCGTCCGCCCGTGTTCGTGGACAAGTGGGCGGACGGCCTCTACTCGACGACGGCGATCGATCCGGTCCAGTCGGGCATCGGGTTCTTTGTGTTCGCTCAGGTGGCCGACCCGGACGGAGACCTGAACGTGAACTCCGTGTACGCCACGATCACCGCTTGGTACGGCACCGGAGACCCGTGCGCGCAACCCGAGAAGATGACGGACAACGGCCTGTACCCGGACCGTGTGGCCGGAGACGGGGTCTTCTCGCTCGGCGGTCTTTCGTGCATGAAGTCGCCGTACCCGAGCCTGAGTTGGGACAGCTCGATCATCCTGTTCAACGCGACGGACAAGAGGGGCCACGCGACCCAGTCGCGGATGATCCTCAGCGTCGTCCAGGGCCCGACGGGCAGCGGAGGCGGAGGCACGAACGGCACGGGTCGCCCCGCGAACCTGCGGTGGAACGGCCGCCAGGGTTACAACATCTTCAACGCGTCGCAATGGGACCAGTTCAAGTACACTGCCGTCGAGACGCGGACCTTCAAGGCTAACGACGAAGTCGTGGTCGTCGTCGGGAGCTTGGACTTGGAGAACACGTTCGATACGGACCGGTTCACCTTGTACGACCCGTTCAGCGGATACCCATCCCAGCCCGTCGTTTACGGGACGAGCAAGGCGGTTTCCCGGACGACCACGCCGTCCACGTCCCAAGCGTTCACGTTCCTGGAGTTCGTCAACGGGTACTACATTTACGCCTTCCGGTTCAAACTCAATGCGCCGAGCGATCCGCAGGTGGGGACGAACTACTACAAGGTGCCGTTGCATCCGCCGCAATACTACTTCGCGAAGTACTCGTTGGACATCCTGCTGTTCTCCTCGAGTGCGGTTCGCTTCAACACGACCGACTCGATCACGATCACCGACACGGACGGCTACTTCCGGGACTTCCCGCAGGTTCAGAGCTTCAAGGATTCGGGATTCACCCAGGCGGCGACGACGTTCAAGTCCACGGATGTCGCCTACGTTCAAGTGAAAATGTTCACCACGGACGCGACCCTGACCAACGTCGTCTTTGGGAACGTCATCATCAAAGACTATGCGGGAGGCACCCAGCTCATGCGGGCCCCGGTGAACGGCCACGACGTGAACATCCCGATCTGTCCGGTGACGGCCGCGTGCACGGCGGGGACCGCCGCCGTGTCGGTCAATTCCTTGCTGCGCGTGTACCGGTTCACGATCAACTTCACGAGGGCGAACCAGGACCCGTGGGTCGAGGGCACCCAGAACTACGCGCTGACGGTCTCGAGCGTCCGCGACTCGGATGAATCGTACGCGAACATCGCGACCCAGCTCGTGATCGTCGCGCCGCTGTACAAACTCGACGTGGTCGCGGGGACCGATGCCGCGACGAACAACGCCTGGGGGACAAAGGACTATTCGTATTACTACGAGAACCTGAACGGACTCGACCGATGGCGCACGAGCCGAATCGAGTTCTGCGGCCTCTCCGGGAGTTGCAAGTCGTCGTACCACACGATTTCGATCGTCAATATTGACTTCGACCGCGACGGCGATTTGGACACCGTGAGCAGCATCTTCGTCGACAACAACAACGGCCAGATCGTGCTCCAACGGAGGGACCTCGACTCCCAAGGGAACGTCGTGTTCACCCGCTTCGTGATGGACAACCTGGTCGGAATCTACTGTAACTCACTCGCCGTCGGCGACCTCACCGGCGACGGCGCGCCCGAGGTCGTCTGCGGCGCATCGAACGGGAACGTTTGGTACTACAAGAACGACGGTAGCTGGCAGGCCGGCTCCGCGACGAAAGTCATCGTCGACCAGTCGCGCTCCCAGTCGATCGCGGCCGTCGCCGTGGGCGATTTCAACGGGGACGGCGCGAACGATATCGCCGTTGCGGGCGCCTCGGGACGGCTCACGTGGTACCCGAACCTCGACAAGCTGGGCAAGTTCCAGAACATCGGGATCAGCGACAACTGGTTCGCCGAAGGCGAGCAGACGGTGAAGGGCAACGTGACCTCCGGGAGCTACCTCAACACGCTGGTGGCCGACGGCAACTACGAACAGGTCCGCGAATACACGTACACGGAGCCCGTCCAATCGGGTGGCACGACCAACACCGGATTCAGCTCCGACGTGAGCAGCTGGACGTACGCGGACTGGCAGGACCCGGCCACGTATGCGAGCGGAGCGTGGGCCAGCTCCGGCGGCAACCCCGGCGGGTACGCCTCGACTTCCACGAACTTCCTCGCGAACACGGTGGTTTCGGGCTACTTCTACCAGCCCTTCACCGTCAGCGGGTCGCCCCCCTTCACCGCGCAGCTCAACTTGTCCTGGAAGGTCGTCACGTATGGAGCACCGGCCGGCGGGAACGTGGTCCTGTACGCGTTCGTCGACACGACGGCGGGCATCCCGGTCCTCGGCACCCAGGTCTGGTCCTCCACGTCGCAGGCCGGGACGACGAACTGGGCGAATGTCGGCCCGATCGATGTGAGCGCGCGGATTGCCACCGCAGGCACATACTATCTGAAGATCGCGGTACGCACGCAGAACGCGGCCGGCGGATCAACGACGACGGGAGGCTTCGACAACGTCGCACTCACGTGGTCGTCCACCGGCGGGCTCGCGAGCGAAATGCAGCAGTACTGGCGCATCACCCAGGTGCCCAGCCGACCGGGGACGACCTTCACCTATTCCCTCTTGGCCCGGCACAGCGCGAACACCGAGGGCGACAACTTCGTGTTCGCGTACTCGACGAACGTTGTGAGCAACGATCCGACGACCGGAACGTACACGACGATGTTCTGGGTGAACGCGACCTCGGACCAGTCCTACTCGTTCATCTTGCCCTCCTCCGTCGCGGGAAAACAGGTATGGATTCGGGCGGTGGACGTCGATCACACGGTCGGCAACACGAACCTCGATACGCTCTACGTCGACCAGATGAACATTTTGGCGGCCACCCCATCCGGGACGACGGGCGTGAGCCTGACGAATCCGGGGGACTCGAGCCAGGTGAATGCGATCGATGCCGACGATCGGAACGGGGATGGATTCTCCGATATCTTCGTCGGCACGGCGAACGGCAACGTGTTCAAGTACCTCGGGAGCGCGGGCGGTCTGACGACCCCATCCGGCGCATTCTACACGGCCACCTCCTCAATCGTCGCACTCAAGATGGGGAACTTCTCCGGCACGCAGTCGGGCCTGGAGCTCGCCATCGCGTTCGGGACCACCGTTCGAATCCTGACCGGATTCGGGACGACGGGGACCATCATTTGCAATACGTTGCCCGGTGCCGGCTCGACCCAGGGATGCAGCTCCGCGAGCTCGACGGCGAACCCCATCAATGCCCTAGGCGCCGGGGATGTGAACGGGGACGGCCCGGACGACATCGTCGTCGGGACGACGATCAACGTCTGGTACTGGTCCAACCAGCAAGACGCCACGTCCTGGACGAGCGCGATCAACATCGACTCGCCGGGCGCCAACATCTACTCGATCGACCTGGGCGACGCGAGCAAGTCGCAATACGTCGGACGCTAGGAACGCAGCAGGGCGAGGACGCCCCGGGTCCGCTCCACCTCGATCACCGCGAGCACCGACGATTCGTCGGCGGCGATCTGCCGGAGACGCGCCGCCATGAACGCCTCCCGCCTCGCCTGAAGGCGGGCGAAGCCGGGCGGGCCGTTCACCTCGGCGTCCCACGCGAGGACGAACTCTCGCGGGGTCCGCGCATCGAACCGCTTCTTGGCGAGCCTCCGCTCCAGGCGCCCTTGGAAGACGACCTCGAGGCCCGAGACGGAATCGACGTAGTTCTCCGTGTACGTGACCTCGTCCATGTCGAGCGCTTCGAGCCGGGTGCCTCGCTTGTCGGCAATTCGCACGGCCTCCGTGAAGCACGGCGGCGGCTTCACCGGCGCTTCCCACGCCGAGAGCCCGGCGACATAGATCTCTTCCTCGAAGTTTTCCGGCTCCAACGGGCCGCCGTCGTAGACGCGCAACGTCTGGAGCTCCTCGGGGCCGATGCTCAGCGCGACGACCTTCGGGTCCGTGGTCCGGATCGCCTGCGCGACGGTCGCGGTCTCCGAAGGCAGACCACGGACGACCGGGAGGATCGTGACGGACGCGAGGCCGAGGCGGACCTCGTCCATCAACCCTTCCTCTCGGAGATCATCTCCTCGACATCGTCGCGATCTTTCGCGCGGCGCAGTTCTTCGCGCGCGATGACGGGGACGCCGCGGATGCTCATCCGAACCCGGGCGCGTTCGACGAACATGACCGAGTCTTTCTCGACCACGCGGCTCAGGTTCGACACGACCTCCGCCTTCCGCTCGAGCGCTCGGTCCGCCTCCCCGACGCCGGTGAGGAACGTCGTGTCCTCGTGTTTCGACAGCGCGTCGAAGGGGCTCCGCACGGTCCGGAGGACCTGATAGCCCAGCCGTTCGAGGCGCTCGAACATCTCCCGTTCGAAGCCCTCGAGCTGCGGCATTCGCTGGTCCGGACGCGCCGGATCCGCCAGGAGGGCGAACGGATCCACGGGGACGACCAGCGACTCGTTCAGGAACTCCTCGAGGCGCATCGCGACCTCCATCGTCGCGGACATCCCCTCGAGGTACATCTGGATCGTGCGACGCGTGACGCCCGCGATGTCGGCGAGGGTGCCGAGCGACACCTGTCGCTCTTCGCGCAGCCGGCGAAGGGCGTCCGCGTCGAGCCGCACGTACAGCCCTCCGGGCGCGGAATAGAGGAAGGGAGGGATGCCCTCCTCCAGGAATTCGCCGAGCGTCCGCCGGGAGAGGATCGAGACGCCGAACCGGGTGTAGATCACGCCGTCCTCCAGGGATCCGGTCCCGCTCCGTTCGCCGACGACGAGCGGAGATCCCTCGAGGATTCGCGCGACCTCGAGCAGTTCGTGCGCGGTGTCTTTGCTCAGCGCGTCGACGTTCTGGAGGACCTTGACGATCAAGAGCGTGTCGTCTCGACGGGCGACGAAGTCGAAGCATAGTCCCCGTTCCCCGTGCGGGCGCGAGAGGAAGAATCCCGTCTTCGCGAGGCCCCGGCGCGTCTCCTCGAGGACCCGATCGCGTTTCATCGCTCATTCATCGTGTGGACTTCTATATAAATTCCACGGAGGCGGTTTCCTGCGATGGCGGTCGCTGCCGCGGCGGCGAACGCTTTATCGCGGTCCCGGCCTTCGCCATGCCCCATGGCCGGGGAACTCGTCGACGACCGGGTGATCGTCGACGACCCGGCGGAGGCCAGCGGCGTCTACAACCGCGGCTTTTTCGGCTCGCCTCGATCAGGAGGCGGCCTCGAGCTGAATCTCTTGGAAGCGGTGTATCTCGTCGAGGGAGGGCGCCTCGACATCCGGCGACGCGGACGGACGGTCTCCGCCCGAGAACTGTTCCGAGCCGCCAGTGCATCGATCGACGCCTTCGAGATCCGATACCTCGTGTACCGGGATCTGCGATCGCGCGGCTACGTCGTCGAGGCCCGCGGCGGCCCCGTCGATTTCCAGGTGTATCCGCGCGGCGGCGCGCCGAAGAAGACCCCGAGCAAGTATTGGGTGCGCGCCTTGAGCGAGCGCGCCGTGTTCGATCTGGCGGAACTCCTCGGGCGCGCGGAGGAGGCGGCCGCGGTCCGGAAGACGCTCCTGCTCGGCCTCGTGGACGAGGAGAGCGACCTGACGTATTATAGCGTCCGCGAAGCGCATCCGCGCGGCCACCAACCGGCCACCCTCCGGAAGGTCGACGTCGTCGTGCATTTCCTCGGTGATCGGGCGGTCGTGATCGATGAGGTCCAGGCGAAGGCGCTCCACGAAGCCGGGTTCTTCGGAAAGATCGTCGGCCGGCGGTTGCAACTCAGCCTCCTCGAGACCGCGTACCTGTTGAAAGCCGGTCTCGTCGAAGTGCGGAACGCGGACACGGACCGTCCGATCAGCCTGGCGCGGCTCATCAAGGAGGCGAAGGCGATCCAGCCGGACTTCGAGCTGCGCCTCCAGGCGTACGAGGACCTGACGGGCCGCGGGGTGATCTCGAAGACCGGTTTCAAGTACGGCTCCCACTTCCGGGCGTACGAGGGCGACCCGGAGACCCATCACGCGAAGTACCTCGTCCATGTGGTGCCGAAGGGCCACCGCGGGGCGTGGCCGGAAATCAGCCGGGCCGTCCGACTCGCCCACGGGGTCAAGAAGCAGATCCTCTTCGGCGAAGTCGGGCCCGGCGTGCGATACGTGAAGCTCGAACGCGTGAGGCCTTGATCTCCAGATCGCGCTGGGACGAAACGTACCTCTAAGTAGAGGTATGCCCGCCTTCACTCGACATTTCCCTCCCGGCGGCCGTCCGACTCAACGGCCGTGTGCCGCGGTCCAGAGTTCGACCCAGTGCGGGAGTCCTGCGAGGTTCCGGAGCGTCGCCTGCACGTACGCCGGCATCGCTTCGGGGCGGTGCGCTCCCTTCCGGTCCAACAGCAGCGCCAGGATTCCGGCCGACGCTGCGGCCTCGAGATAGTCCAGCCGATCGTCGACGAGGACGCAGTCTCCGGGTTCGGTGGCGAGCTGGGTCGGGATCTCGCGCCAATAGCGCAATTGTCCTTTCTGCGCATTCTGCGAATGACCCGTGAAAATGCCGTCGACCAGATCGATCAGGCCGGCCCCGCGGAGCGCCGCATCGTTCGTCTCGCCGCCTCCCGTGGCGACGTAGACTTTGTGGCCCGCCGCGCGGAGCCGTTCGATCGCGGTGCGCGCATCCGGGTACCGCGCGTTGACGCGAGCCATCGCCTCCCGTTCGAGTTCTCGCGACACGGACAGCGTATCGGTCGGTGGAGCGCGCACACCGGCGCGGTCGAGCATCTCCACCAGGTGCCGTGCATCGAGGTCATCGACGACCTCCGCGTAGCCTCGCGACTCCCAGTCGGCCGCGTTCACCCGCTGGACGTACGTCACCCAGGCCTCGTCGTGGGCCCGCCGCCACACGTCCGGGTCGCCTCCGAAACGCGCCATCAAGAGTTCGGCGAGTCGCTCGCGGTATCCGCGAAACATCTTCTCGTGGTCGAGGAGGACCCCATAGAGATCGAGGAGGACGTGCATCGACGGGGTCGCGGAGATTCGCGGTGAGGATAAGCGTTGCGGGAACGGGGAAACGGCGAAATAGCGTCCGCTCGTTTCCGACGGCATGGCCCGGACGCGACCGTCGACGTTCAGCATCGTCGCGTTCGATCCGAAGACAAAGGATCTCGGCGTGGCCGTCGAATCGAAGTTCGTCGCGGTCGGGGCCGTCGTGCCCTTCGCCGCGGCGCGCGTTGGGGCGGTCGCGACGCAGGCTTACGCGAACACCGCATACGGGCGTGACGCCCTTGCGATGCTGAAGCGGGGAATCGCGCCGAAGGACGTCGTGAAGAAACTCGTGACCGAGGACAAGGAGGCCGTGCAGCGGCAGGTCGGCGTCGTCGACGCGCGGGGCCGCGCCGCATCGTACACCGGGACGGAGTGCTTTTCGTGGGCGGGCCACGTCGTCGGCCGAAACTTCGCCGCGCAGGGCAACATCCTCGCGAGCGAGGAGGTCCTGAAGGCGTTGGCCCGGGCGTTCGAGGTGACGCAGGGCGACCTCCCGGTGCGTCTCCTCGCGGCGCTCAGCGCGGGACAACGCGCCGGAGGCGACAAACGAGGCCAACAGAGCGCGGCCCTCCTCGTCGTCCGCCAGGCCGGGGGCTATGGGGGCTTCAACGACCGCTGGATCGACATTCGCGTCGACGATCATCCGGCCCCGATCGAGGAGCTCATCCGCATTTTCAACGTGTACGACTTGACCCTGTTGACCCGCGAAGATCCGAGAGACGTCGTCGTCCTGAAGCCGAACGTCGTGCGGGAGATCCAGGCGGGTCTCGCGGCCCTCGGGCTCTACCGGGGTCCGGATTCCGGCACGTTCGACGCGAAGACGAAGGCCGCGTTCGAGACCTGGGCCGAGATGAACAATTACGAGAACAAGCTGCGCAACGATGGGAAGGTGTGGGGCAGCCTGCACCGCGCGCTGAAGGCCCAGGTCGCTGCGACGAGCAGCTGAACAAAGCGACGCAGGATCACCCGGGCGATCCCGCATAGACGCGTTCGCCGGCGATCCACGTGGACCCGATCCGCAGCTGCGCGATCCACTCGGGGGTTTCGAACGGGTCGCCGCGGAGGATTACGAAATCGGCGAGCTTGCCCGCCTCGAGGGTGCCTGTCTCGTCCTCCGAGAAGCTGGCGTACGCGCCTCCCGCGGTCGCGGCCCGAATCGCGTCCTCCGGGGAGATGTGCTGGTCCTCGAAGAATCCGTTCACGGCCCAGTGGATGCCGAAGAGCGGCCCGTACGGCATGCCGTCGGATCCGAAGCACAGCGGGATGCCGGCACGCAGGATCTTTTGGAACGGATTGTTCGCCGCAGACCGCGCTTCTCCGAGGCGGCTTTCGTACACGTCCCGCGGGCCGCTCCATTGGCCAATGAAGTTCGGCTGGCACGATGCCACGATGCCCGCGGCTCTTGTCCTCCGCAAGACATCGGCGTCGGGTAGTTCGTAGTGCTCAATCCGGTGCCGCGCTCCCTTCCGAGGCGCCGAATCCTGGACCTCCTCAAGGCTCTCGACGACGAGCCGGATCGCCGCGTCCCCGATCGCATGGGTCGCGGTCTGGAAGCCGGCCTCGTGTGCCCTCATGAGGATCGACCGAAGCTCTGTCGGCGAGTGAATGAGCATCCCTTTCTCTCCGGGCCGTCCGACATATGGGGCGGCGAGGGCGGCCGTGTACGCGCCGAGGGAGCCATCCGCGAAGATCTTGATCGGACCGAGTCGGAGCCACGGGTCTCCGAACCCGGTGCGGAGTCCGCCTTCGACGAGCGCGGGCAGCAGGGAGTCTCTCGGCATCGCGTAAACCCGGATGCGGGGTCTCCCGGCACGCTGGACGCCCTGGTGGGCCTTCAAGGCCGCGCGGCCCACGACGTCGTGGATCGAAGTGATCCCGAGGCGGTGGGCCATCCGTGCCATGACCGGAAGGCCGCGTTCGATCGCCGCTTCACCTCCCTCAAACCGCAGATGGAACTCGGCAAATGCGTCCTCCGTCAGGATGCCCGTAGGCCGGCCCGACGCGTCGACGTCGAAGCCCCGGACACCGACGAGATCCGCCGCTCGTTCGAGGGCCGTCGAGTTCAGCGAGCCGATGTGGCAGTCGATTCGGCGCGCGACGACCGCGTGGTCCGTCGAGACCCGGTCGAGGTCGTCCCGGTCGAGGAATCGACGCTCCGGCCATTTCGCCTCGTCCCAGTCGATCCCGACGACCCATCCGCCGCGCGGTCTTGAGGCGGCCGCCTTCCGGAGCCGGGCGAGGGCGTCCTCCAGATCGCGCGTCCCATCGAGCCGAGTCCATCCACGTTCTCCTGCGGAATCGGCTATGTGGGCATGGGCGTCGACGAAACCGGGGACGACGACGGCTCCTCGGAGGTCGACGAGCCGCGTGCGGCGACCGCGCCATCGCTCCGCCTGTGCCGAACTCCCGACGGCCAGCAACCGATCGCCCCGAACCGCGAGGCCCTTCGCCCACGGGCGCTCCCGTGATGCGGTGAAGACCTTGCCGTCGACGAAGACGACGTCCGCGTCGCCGGCCATCTCAGGGCACGTCCCGCAAATCCGCGAGCCGGGAGATCGCCTCGCGGAGCGTCTCGTCTCGCTTCGAGAACATGAACCGCACGTACCGCCGGCCCTCAACGGGATCGCCGTAGAACGAGGACCCGGGGACGACCGCGACCCGCAGCCGCTCGACAAGGTACATCGCGAACGCCCAGTCGTCGTCGAACGGGAAGCGATCGAACTCCGCCATCACGTAGTATGCGCCTCCGGGAGGCCGGCAGTCGAGGCCGGCGTCGCGCAAGCCCCGGACGAAGACGTCCCGTTTCGCCTGATACGAGCGGGCCAGTTCGGCGTAGTACGATTCCGGAAGGCTCAGGGCGGCGACGGCGGCGATCTGAAGCGGATGGGGCGCGCCGACGGTCAGGAAGTCGTGGGTCCGGCGCATCGCATTCGCGAGCGTCTTCGGCGCGATCGCCCAGCCGACCCGCCATCCGGTCGCGCTGTACGTCTTCGAGAGGCCGTTGATCGTGATCGTCCGGTCCGCCATGTCGCCGATCGTCGCGAGCGACACGTGGCGCGCGCCGTCGAAGACGATGTGCTCGTAGATCTCGTCCGTCACCGCGACGACGTCGTGATCGGTGCACAGGTCCGCGATCGTCCGGAGCTCGTCGCGGGCGAACACCTTGCCCGTCGGGTTGTTCGGCGTGTTCAGGATGAGGACCTTCGTGCGGTCCGTGAACGCGGCCTTCAACGATTCCTCGTCGACGGTCCAATCGGGCCACGCCATGCGCACGTACCGCGGACGGGCGCCGCTGACGATCGCATCCGGCCCGTAGTTCTCGTAGAACGGCTCGAAGATCACGGCCTCGTCGCCCTCGTTGATGAGCGAGAGCATCGCGGCCATCATCGCCTCGGTCGAACCGCACGTGACCACAAGATTGGACTCCGGGTCCGCGTCGATCCCGTTGAAGGCCTTGGCGCGTCGCGCGATCGCGTCGCGCAACTCGCGGGCGCCCCATGTGATCGAGTATTGGTTGTATCCGCCGTCGAGGGCGCGCTTCGCCGCTTCCGTCAGTTCCTGCGGCGGCTCGAAGTCTGGGTAGCCTTGGGCCAGGTTCACCGCGCCGTGCAGCGCCGCGATCCGCGTCATCTCGCGGATGACCGACTCCGGGAATTTCTGCACGCGATCGGCGACCCGTCGGTCTCGGATCGCGATGTCCTCTCGGACGGCCGAGCTCGGCGTCGGGATCGATGCCCCCCGCGTCGGAAGGTCGGCGCGTGCAAAAAAACCTGTCGGGCGACGCTTAAGAGCGCGCATCCCCATCCGCGCGGACCGAGGTCCCCGAGAATGGCGGAGCGGTTCTTCGATTTCTGGCGGGTCGACGTCTTCACGGACACGCCGCTCACCGGGAATCCGCTCGCGGTGTTCCCGAGGGCGACGGGCCTGTCCACCGTCGAGATGGTCGGGGTGGCGCGCGAGATGAACCTCTCCGAGACCACGTTCGTCTTCCCGTCGACGAACCCCGCGGCGCACTACCGCAACCGGATCTTCACGCCGGGCGGCGAGATCCCGTTCGCGGGCCATCCCTCGATCGGCACCGCGTTCGTCGCCGCGATGGAAGGCCTCGTGCCTCACCCGGACGGATCGTCCGTCGTCTACCAGGAACTCGAGATCGGCGTGCTCCCGCTCGAACTGATCTGCGAAGGCGGGCAGGTGAAGAAAGTCATCATGACGCAGGGCGAGCCGACGCTCGGGGCCGAAATCAAGAACGCCGCGCCGCTGGCCGCGGCGCTCGGCGTGCGCGCGCAGGACTTCGGGCCGAAGGGGCTTGTTCCCCAGGTTACGGCGACCGGCGCTCCGTCCCTCCAGGTTCCCCTTCGGTCGATCGACCTCGTGAAGGGCCTCGATCCGGATCTGCGGGCTCTCGGAAAAGTGACATCGAAATTCGGGGAGAAGGTCGTGTGCTACACCTTCGCCCTCGGCGGCGAGACCCCGGGTGCGGCCGTCCACGCTCGCGGCTTCGCCCCGGATCTCGGCCTCGAGGACCCGGCGACCGGGAGCGCGGCGGGTGCGTGCGGTGCGTACCTCGCGTCCCGTGGCAAACTCCCCGGTCCGACGTTCGTGATCGAACAGGGAATCGAGGTCCGCCATGCGAGCCGGATCGAAGTGAGCGTCGAGACCGAGGACGGCAAACCGAAGGTCGTGCGGGTCGGAGGCCAATCGGTCCCCATCATTCGGGGCAATCTCCGCCTCCCCTGACCCGCGCGCCGCGACGGAGGGAACGAGGATCGCGACCGGCACCGAACTCCAACTCGTCTATCTGTTCGCGGGGTTGCTCGTCGCCGGAGCCGTGTTGCTGGCGTTCGTTCCGATCTTGCACCACGCGTGGACCTTCGCCGCGTCCCGACGGATCTTCGCGGCGTTGATCGCGGTAATCGTAGCGCTCGGAGTCGCGGCGGTGCTCCTGGTGAACTCCGCAATCTCGGATCCGGTGTATTTCGTCCCAATCGCGGGCGTCACGGTCGCATTGAGGCTGTCCTCTCCATTCCTCCTGTACCGGCGGATTGAGGATCGGGTGGAGGCGACGCGATGGTGGAACGTCCTCCGGTGGTTCGTCGCGGGCGGTTTCGTCGTCCTCGTGGGGATCCTGATTTATCATCTGTTGTTGCTCGTCGCGGGCTCGGAGCCTGCCAATGTGGCCATTTTCAGCGAGAAGCTTATCATGGCCGTTGGGGCGTCGATCCTCATCGTTCGCGCAGGCCTCCGGATTCGGCCCCGCGAGACCAGCGAGATGTGGCCGATCTGGTCCGCTGCGGTCCTGTTCGCCCTCGCCTTTGTCGTCGTCCTGCCGTATGCGATTCCCGCGTTCGAGGTTGTCTACGTGGTCTCGGGAATCATCGGCTGGTCGATCGGCGTCGTCGCCGTGGTCTTCGATGTCTGAAACCGACGGAACCGTCGAAGGCGATTTCGGACGAAGTTCCCTTACAACTCGACCTTGATGCCGAGCTTTTCCGTCAGTTCCTTGTAGCGGTTTCGGATCGTGACTTCGGTCACGCCGGCGACGTCGGCAACCTCACGCTGCGTGCGCCGCTCGTTGCACAGGATCGACGCGATGTAGATTGCCGCCGCGGCGACCCCGGTGGGCCCGCGGCCTGAGGTGAGCTCCTTGTCCTGGGCGTCCTTCAGAATCTCGACGGCGCGCGATTGGACTTCGCCGGTGAGCTTGAGCTCGGAACAGAACCGGGACACGTAGTCCTGGGGCTTCGTCGGCATCAGCTTGAGCTTGAGCTCGCGGGTCATGAATCGGTAGGTCCGGCCGATCTCCTTCCGGCCCACGCGGGACGAATTCGCGATCTCGTCGAGGGTCCTCGGGACATTGCACTGGCGGCACGCGGCATAGAGGGAGGCCGCGACGACCCCCTCGATCGACCGCCCGCGGATCAGGTTCTTGTTCACCGCCTTGCGGTACACCATGGCGGCCGTCTCCCGGACGTTCCGCGGCAGTCCCATCCCACTCGCCATCCGGTCCAATTCGCTCAGGGCGAACGCGAGGTTGCGCTCGGTCGCGTTGCTGACCCGGATCCGGCGTTGCCATTTCCGGAGCCGATAGAGCTGGGCGCGGTTGCGGGTCGGGATCGACTTGCCATACGAGTCCTTGTTCTTCCACCCGATCGTCGTCGAGAGGCCTTTGTCGTGGATCGTGTAGGTCATCGGCGCGCCCGTGCGCGCGCGCTTCTCGCCCTGCTCGACGTCGAAGGCCCGCCATTCCGGGCCTTGGTCGATCATCTGGTCCGTCAGGACGAGGCCGCATTCCTCGCAGATCAGCTCGCCGCGCTCGTAATCGAACGATAGGTGGCCCGAATTGCACTCGGGGCATCTAGTGACTTCTTCGGCTTCTTCGATCTTCTTTGTCGGCATGATCTCCCTCAGCAACGAACACGTCGGCTCCAATCAAGGACAGCGAGGCGGCCCCAGCGGGCCGCACGGCCGCGAAGGGCTCGCGGACCGGTCCGAAGACCTTGACCACCCGGCCCAGCGGTCGGTTTCGTTTGTCCCGCACGTCGGCGCCTCGCGAGGGGGCGAACTCGGATCGGACGAGGACCGTCCCGTCGTGGGCGATGTTCTCGACCACGCCGAGTCGCCTCATGCCCCCTCTGATTCGGCCGCTGGCAATGCGTTCCTACTATTTAACGAGAGCGGAATTTATTTGTAGCGGCACCGGCGCCAGAGCCGGTCGAAACCAGGATCTTGGCCGTATCGTGGAGGGAGCAGTGACTTCGCCTTGTTAACCTTATTCAAGGTTGATATCCGTGTTCGATTCCACGAGCTGCCTTGGCCGGCCCTGCGCCTCGGTATGACGATCGAGAGTGCGCGACGAACGTATTAATCGCGCGCCTCCGATGCCGCGAGGGGAAGCGCGTGAAGATCGTCCCGTTCGAAATGGAGCGATGGCAATCCACCTGGGAGAACTCGGTCGACTACAACTTGTCCGAGAGTGGAGTCCAGCCGATCCCGCTGCGCGAACTCCTTCGAGAAGAAGCCGCGACGGAGCGGTTCCTGGACCATCCGCTCGCCTACTCGCAGGGCAACGGCACGCCGGAGCTCCGGTCCGAGATTGCGGACCTGTACCGAGGCGCGACCCCGGACCACGTCCTGGTGACGACCGGCTCGTCGGAGGCGAACCTCCTCGCGATGTGGCACCTCGTCGAACCGGGGGACGAGATCGTCGTCATGCTGCCGAACTACATGGAGAACTGGGGCCTCGTCCAGGCCTTCGGCGGCAACGTCAAGTCGCTCCGTCTTCGGGAAGATCGGAAGTGGCAGTTTAATCCGGACGAGCTCAGCTCGCTCGTGACGCGCAAGACGAAAGCGATCGCGATTTGCGATCCGAACAATCCGACCGGGGCGGTCATGGGCGACGCGCAACGGAAATCGCTCCTCGACGCGGCCCGGGACCGCGGTGCGTGGCTCCTCTCGGACGAAGTGTACCTTGGCGCGGAGCGGGAAGGGCCGCGGACGCAGAGCGTCTGGGGCGACTACGAACGGACGTTGATCGTGAACGGGCTGAGCAAAGCGTACGGCCTTCCGGGGCTGCGAATCGGATGGATCGTCGGGCCGCCCGAGACGGTCGCCGCGCTCTGGGGCTACCATGATTACACGACCCTCGCGCCGACCTATCTGTCCGATCGCCTGGCGCAGATCGCCTTGGCGCCGAAGCGTCGCGAGGAGATCCTGGCCCGAACGCGCTCGATCCTCCAGCGGAACTATGCGATCCTCGCCGACTGGATCCGGGACCATGGCTCCCTCTTCTCCTACGTTCCTCCGACCGCGGGCGCGATCTGTTTCCTCCGGTACGCGCTGGGAGTCAACTCCTCGGACCTCGCGTGGCGCCTCCTCAAAGAGAAATCCACCCTCATCGTGCCGGGCGACCACTTCGGGATGGACGGCTACATCCGGGTCGGGATGGGCGACGCGCCCGCATACCTCACCCATGGATTGGAACGGATCGACGCGCTGCTCCGAGAGCTCCGGGCCGAGAAAGGGAAGGCGTGATGGAAGTCCTTCTCCTGTCGGAGCGGGAGATCCGCGATCTGATCGGGCCGGTCGAGGCGCTCCCCGCGGTCCGGGACGCGTTCGTCCGGATGGCCCGAGGCGAGGCGATCCTCCCGGGCGTCATCCACCTCGACATCCCGAAGTCGGGGGCCGAGGCCCACGTGAAAGGGGCCCATCTTCAAGGGTCAGGGTCCTTCACGATCAAGGTCGCCTCCGGATCGTACGCCAACCCGGACCGGGGCCTTCCGACCGGGAGCGGCATCGTCCTCGTCTTCGACGCGACGACGGGCTTCCCGCAGGCGGTCCTCTTCGACAACGGATACCTCACCGATCTCCGGACGGGGGCGGCGGGCGCGCTCGCGGCGGACCTCCTTGCGAAGCGCGAGGTCGAGCGGGTCGGGATCGTCGGCGTCGGGACGCAAGCGCGCTTCCAGCTCGATGCGATCCTCGGCGTGAGGAAGCCGGAGCGCGTCATCGCCTTCGGACGGTCCGAGGCGAAGGCGAGCCGCTTCGCGCAGGAGATGATGAAGCGTCACGACATCCGGGTGCTCCCCGCGAAGACGGTCGAACAGGCGGTGCGCGGATCCGACGTCGTCGTCACGGTGACGCCCGCTCGGGAGCCGCTCGTTCACGCCGAATGGGTCGTGCCCGGGACGCACATCACCGCCGTCGGTGCGGATAGTCCCGACAAGCAGGAACTCGACGTGCGGGTGCTCGAAAAGGCCGACAAGGTCGTCGCGGATCGCCTCGATCAATGCATCCGCCTGGGGGAAATCCATCATGCCGTCGAGGCGGGCGTGTTCCGCCCTGAGGACGTCTACGCGGAGCTCGGCGAAATCGCGGCGGGACGGAAACCCGGTCGAACCTCGGATGACGAAATCACGGTCGCCGACCTCACCGGGGTCGGGGTGCAGGATGCCGCGCTGGCCGAATTGGTGGTCCTCGCCGCCGCCCGCCAAGGGGCGGGAAGAGTCCTCGAGATCTGAAGGCGGATTCGAATGCGGCGCCGGATCGTCCTCGTCGGCTTCGGGAATGTGGGCCGGGAGTTCGCGCGACTCCTTCTCGAGCGGCGGTCCGAGCTGGCCCGCGCATTCGGACTCGACGCGTCCGTCGTCGGGATTCTCACCGCGCGGCACGGCTCCGTCGAGAATCCACGCGGGATCGATTTGCGGAAGGCGCTCCGCCTCGCCGACGCGGGCGTCTCCCTCGAATCGTGCGGCCGCGGGATCTCGCGGTTGGCACCGGAATACATCCGTCAGGCCCGGGCCGACATCGTGATCGAGCTCACACCGCTGCGGATAGGCCCCCGACAGGTCGCCGTCGAACACGGCCTCGCGGCACTGCACACGGGCAAGCATCTGATCACCGCGAACAAAGGCCCGGTCGTGTACCACTATCGTCGCCTGCGCGAGCTCGCACGCCGGAACCGCGTCGGGTTCCGCTATGAAGGGACCGTGCTGGATGGAGCGCCGGTGTTCAACCTGTTCCAGGAGGCGCTTCGCGGAGCCCGGATCGAATCCTTTGAAGGCATCCTGAACAGCACGACGAACCTCATTCTCTCCGAGATGGAGGCCGGCCGGACGTATGCCGACGGCGTCGAGGCGGCGCGGCGAATCGGATTCCTGGAGACGGATCCGTCGATGGACCTCGACGGATGGGATTCCACGGTGAAGGCGTGTCTCGTCGCGAACGTGCTCATGGGCGGCCGGCTGCGACCCGAGCGGGTCCCGCGGCAAGGGGTCTCGTCCATACCAGCCGACGCCGTTCGGACCGCCGGCGCGGAGGGGAAGCGCGTGAAGCAGGTGGCCCGGGGATGGCGGGAGGGACGCACGGTGCGCGCATCGGTGTCCATCAAAGCCATCGGCCCAGATCATCCGCTGTTCGCGGTGAATGGCACATCGAGTTCCCTCGTCGTGCGGACCGACATGCTCAAGGAATTTCAGATCATTGAGCGGGATCCGGCCTTACGTCAAACCGCGTTCGCCGTGTACTCCGACTTGATCGCGATTCACGAAGGTCGTCTGTCTCCGTGAGGTTCCGTTGGGTAGGTCCTGGCAGTCCGACTGAACTGCAATCATGCGTCACCCAACTCCACTCCGCTCGGCTCCTCCCGTGCGCCTCCTCCTTCTCGGTGGAGGTCGCAAAGGGGGGCCGAAAGTGAAATTCTGATTCGGATTCATGCCGGAATCCTCGTTGGAAGATCTCCGTGAGCACGCTTATATCGCGCGGACCGGATGGGCCGACGATGCGGGTCGTCCTCGGGGGGACGTTCGACATCCTGCACAAAGGTCACGAGGCGCTCTTGCGCGCCGCGTTCGAAGGCGGGCCCGAACGCGTGTTGATCGGCCTGACCACGGACCGGTTCGCCCGCGAGTCGCGGAGCCGTGTGAATCCGTACGCCACGCGCGAGCGGAATCTCAAGCGTTTCCTGGCCGCGCGGAAGTGGCGTCCGGCGAAGATCGTTCCGATCGACGATCCGTACGGCCCCGCGGACGACCTCCCGGATCTCGACGTGATCGTCGTGTCGGCTGAGCGCCATCCGGTCGCGATCGCACTGAACGAGGCCCGGGCGGCAAAGGGGCTACGCCCCCTCGAAATCCGCGCGGTGCCCATGGTCCTCGCGCAAGACGGTCTGCCGATCGCCTCCCGACGGATCCGAGCCGGCGTCATTGACCGCACCGGCCGACGCCTGACCCCGCTGCGCGTCCGCGTCGGCACGGACAACCCGGTCAAGGTCCGCGCCGTCCGGCGAGTGATGGCGGGCCTTTCGGTGCGGGCCCGCGTGCAGCGTGTGCACGTGCGGACCGAGGTCCCCGAGCAGCCGGTCGGAGAGGAAGCCCTCACGGGCGCCGTGAATCGAGCGAAGGCGGCGATCGGCACCGGCGACCTCGGCGTCGGAATCGAGGCCGGACTCGTGTGGTCCCCGGCAATCGCCGACTATTTCGACGTCCAATACGCCGCCGTCGTCGATCGGGCGGGCCACGTGACGGTCGGGCACGGACCGGGGTTCACCTATCCGCCGCGCATCCTCGAGAGCGTCAAGGCGGGCCGGACGGTCGGGAAGGCGATGGCGCGGCTGACCGGCATTCGCGGCATCGGTTCGAAGGAGGGCGCGATCGGATACCTTACGGAACGTCGGCTCGATCGGGACGATCTCACGGAGTCCGCGGTGTTGATGGCGATGGTGCCGCGAATTCGGCGGGAGCTGTACGCCCGAGGCGTCCCGCCCCGCTAGGCCATGTACATCGGCTGGACGGCGCAACGGCCGCACCAGATCGCGTTGAAGACGACGATGTTGTCGGCGCGGCCTTCAGCAGCCCATCCGCTCACGAATCGGTTCGCCCTCGTGTGATCCGGGCACACCCCGGCCCCGCAGAACCGGCAAATCGCACGCGCATTCTTCTCGCAGTAGTAGCAAATCATGCCGTCCGTATGCGGGGCCCGGCGGAATATCCTTCCGGACCGCACAAACTTTTTAGTCCCCCCACCGTTCGGTGCGTGGGGCTCCTTCTCCATGCCAGCCAAGATCGCAATCAGCGGATACGGGACGATCGGCAAGCGCGTCGCCGACGCGGTCGCGTTGCAAGACGACATGCGCCTGGTCGGCGTCGCGAAGACGAAGCCGGACTTCGAGGCGAAGCTCGCGGTACGCAAGGGACATGCCGTATACGCCGCGAATACGGACGCGCTTGCGAAGTTCGAGAAGGCTGGCGTGAAGGCCGCGGGGATCCTCGACGATCTCGTCCGCGAGGCGGACCTCGTCGTCGACTGTACTCCCGAGGAGAGTGGCTACAAAGCCCTCTACGAAAAAGCGGGCGTGAAGGCGATCTGGCAAGGCGGCGAGGAGCACGCTCTCACGAACTTGTCGTTCAACGCGGCCGCGAACTACGCCGACTGCATCGGCGCATCATTCGTCCGCGTGCCCTCGTGCAATACGACGGGACTCATCCGAACGCTCTACCCGCTCGACGCCCATGTCGGCGTGGACAAGGTCCTCGCGGTCCTGGTGCGACGCGCCACGGATCCGGGTGATTCGAAGAAAGGTCCCATTAACGCGATCGAGCCGGAGCTCGAAATGCCGAGCCACCACGGCCCCGACGTGCAGAGCGTCTTGCCGGACCTCGACATTCACACGATTGCGGTCAAGGTGCCGACGACGATTATGCACCTGCATACGCTCGCGGTGGACCTGAAGAAGTCGGCGGACGCGGCTCAGATCCTGGACGTATGGAGGCGATTCCCGCGAATCGCTCTATTCTCGGGCGGCGACGGCGTCAAGTCGACGGCCCAAATCATGGAGATCGCCCGGGACCTTTCGCGGAGCCGTTCGGACCTGTACGAGATCGCCGTATGGTGGGACGGCGTCCACGTCGTCGACGGCAAGCGCCTGTACTACTTCCAGGCGGTCCACCAGGAATCGGACGTCGTGCCGGAAAACATCGACGCGGTGCGCGCACTCATGGAAATCCAGAAGGACGGCCGCAAGAGCATGGAGAAGACGGATCGGAGCTTGGGGATCGGTATCCCGAAATAGGCGCGTCGCCCCGGCTGCGGCCTATCGTCCGCCCTCGAGACGACGAATTCGCTTCGTCGCGCGTTCGAAGACGCCCATGAGGGCGTGGAATTCCCATTTGGTCGGGACCGCACGGCCCACCATGCGCCGGAACATGACTTTCGTCCGGGCGACTTTGTGCGCGGGGTAGTCGGTCGCGGCGAGCAGATCCGCGAGGGCCGCGTGCAGCCTCTCTTTCTCGAGGCCCGACATCGAGGGCCCGGTTTTCCCGTGCGCCCCCGCGGTGAAAAGTTCGTAGAGGAGGATCGTCACGGCGTGAGAGAGGTTGAGGATCGGATACGGGTCCGCCGCCGGGATCGTCACGAGAAGGTCGCAACGGCGGAGTTCTTTCATGAGAAGTCCGAAGTCTTCCCGTCCGAAGAGGAGTGCCACGATGCCCTTGGTCTCGTGCACCTTCGTCGCGAAGTCCCGCGGGTGGACGGCGATCCGTGCGAATCGTTTCTCGCTGGCCGTGGCGATGCCCGACGTGCCCACGATGAGATCGGCGCCTTGTACCGCCGCATCGAAGTCCGCGACGATCGTCGCGTCCTCGAGGATGTCGACCCCGTGCATCGCCCGCTGCCGGGCCTCGCTTCCCAGGGGACACGGGTTCACGAGCGCGAGGTCCGAGGCCCCGAAGTTCTTCATCGCGCGAGCGACCGCGCCGACGTTGCCCTCGTTCTTCGGCTCAACGAGGACGACCCGCACCCGCGGCATGCTCGTTCGATATATCATACGAAAGATATCCCTTGGCATGCGCGTTGCGCTCAAGATCGCATACGATGGACGAACGTTCTACGGCCATCAGAGGCAACCCGATCGGCGTACCGTCGAAGGGGAGTGCATCACGGCCTTGCGGTCGGCGAAGATCATCCGGGATCCGACGGAAGCTTTCTTTCGAAGCGCGAGCCGGACCGATCGCGGCGTCAGCGCGGTGGGCAATGTCATCGCGTTCGACGCGTCCCTCGGGCCCGATGCGGTCCTCGGGGCCTTCAACGACAGGGCGAGGGACGTTTGGGCCTGGGCCGCCGCAGCCGTACCGGCCTCCTTTCATCCGAGGCATGCTGTGGAGCGCTGGTATCGGTACGTCCTACTCGGGGACGTGGTCGAGCCCGATCTCCGAGCGGCCGCGAGGTCATTCATCGGTACACACAATTTCCAAGCCTTTTGTTCAGAGCCCGTGGTCGCTCCATTGACGGTTGACTCGATCAGCGTCGAACGCAACGAGGATGCGATCTTCATCGACGTGCGCGCACGGAGTTTCCGGCGAGGCATGGTTCGACGGATGATTGCGGGGATGCTCTCCGTCGCGAACGGTGATGCGACATTGAGCGAGCTGGAGGACGCCCTCACAGGCGGACCCCACGACTTCGGCTCGGTCTCACCCCTTCCCCTCATCTTGATGGATGTCCGATACGAAATTCCGTTCCGCGTAGGGTTGAAACCAAAAGTTGCGGAGGACCTCGACCGACGACTGACGGATGTGTCGCTGCGCCTCGCCCATTTGGAATTCGTTCGGCGGGCCGCGGGCGCGACACTCGGACGCTGAATCCACGATGCCTGCGCCGGTCGTTCCGGCGATCAAGCTGCCATGCGGCAAGAAAGCAGTGCGGTACGTTCGGCGAGACGATTGCTCAAAAACGTTAAATCAGCGGCGCGTGCTACTTATGCGCCATGGGGGTCGGGCGTTACCTCGCCAGGCGCGCGCTTTTCCTAGCAATCACCTTCGTCATCGCGATTTACGTCACAGTGGTGATTGCGAATGGTTTCGGCAAAGTCGACGAGATTTTGAAGGCGCAGATCTACCAGGACCTCAAACAGGCGTACGCGAGGAATCCCGCCTACAATCGGCTACCTCCGGAGGAGCAGGCTCGCCAGTTCAACATCACCTACAATGCGACCATTGAAGCCCAAGGCCTGAACGAGCAATTCTTGCCAAAGACGATCCGCTATACGGCAAGCGCCCTACAGCTGAAGCTCGGAAGGGCGACGCAGCTTCGTTCGGGAGACGGCTCCGCGTCGGTTTCTGCTATTATTTTCGAGAGGCTTCCCAGGAGCCTCGTCCTGTTCACCGTCGCGAATGTCATCGCGGCGGTCGTGGGAATCTGGCTCGGTCTGTGGATGGCCAGGAAGGCCCTTTCGCCCTTCGATCGCGGGATGACCGTCCTCTCCGTCACGACCTTTGTTGTTCCGCCGTGGGTGTACGGAATCCTGTTCATCCTCGTATTTGGCTTCGGACTCAAAGTCTTCCCTTCGGGCGGACTCACGAGTGTGCCCCCTCCGCCTCCCGCGCCCCTCTCCGCGGCGTTTCCACCCTTAATTGCGATTGGCTTGGCGCTCGCTGGATACCTGGCGAACAAGCACGTACGAACGAAATATCGACTGATTGGCTATGGAGTGATGGCCGCCGCGGCGGCAGTGTTGGTCGCCTGGATCTTGGCCCCCTACGACTACTTCAAGGACCTGGAGTGGCACATGATTCTCCCGGCGACGGCGGTTGCCTTCTCCGTCTTTGGATCGTGGTCGTACACGACCCGCAACCTCGTCCTGCAGGTGATGGACGAGGACTTCGTCTTCGCTGCGCGTGCTCGCGGTCTGAAGGAACGAGATGTACTCAGCAAATACGTTCTTCGCACCGCGTCCCCGCCGATTGTGACGTCCCTCGCGCTCACCCTCGCCGCCGCCTGGACGGGGGCGATCATCACCGAGACGGTATTCAACTACCCCGGACTCGGCGCGTTGTTCTTCGAAGCAATCTCACTTCAGGATGCCCCCGTGGTCATCGGGCTGACCACAATGTACGCGCTACTCCTCGTTGTGACCGTGTTCCTGCTGGACCTGACCTACAGCCTCTTGGATCCGCGCATCAAGGCCCTGAGGAGGTAGCGCAACGGCCGTTTCCGCGCCCCTTGGGCTCAAGGCGGCGTTCTTGGAAGCCTTGAGGACCAAGAGTGGAATTGCCGCCGGGGCGATGCTCGGGTTCCTGATCCTTCTCGCGGTGTTTGTTCCGATTCTCGCTCCCTACAACGTTGTGCAAGCGTGGAACGATCCAGGCGCGTGGACCAACAACCCGAAACTGGCGGCCCCGGAATGGTCGGAAATCTTCAGCGGCAAGCATCTCCCTCGCACCATCCTCCTGGCATCCAACGGGGAGCCCGGAGGCTTCGACAAGGTCCGGATTTCCTTCAACGTCAGCGGCCAAACCTACACCATCGTCGTGCTCAGAAAGTCCTTTTCTTTTCAATTCGACACGTTCCCTTCCGAGATCAAACTGTTCATGACCGCCGTGTTCGGAAACGCAACCGGGACGCAGATTCGCGTCTTTTGGGATCGTCCCGATGGCCAAGAGATCCACCTCTTTGACGGCAATCCGAGTGTGAGGGCTCCGTATGAGAACACCTACTCTCTGACGGGCCCCAGCTTCAAGGACCCGTCGTACGCCGTGTATTCCAGCGTCCGGGACTGGCTCATCGCGAAGAACGTCACGAATCAGACCGAGTGGGCCTCTCTGTATCCGACGAGTGGCGGAATCTACCAAAACCCTCCCCAGACCCAAACGATGCTCATGGGGAGACTCAATCGAACCATCCTCGATCCGGAGACCGCGGAGGTCCTGAAAGGCAACTACTCGTTCCGGATCGAGTTCAGCGGGTTCACCCCGACCGACGATGCGAACGCGAGGGCCGTCGTATATGGAACCGTGTTCGGACTCGCCGGCACAGATTACGAGGGGAGGGATCTCCTTGTGGCCCTGCTGTGGGGGGCGCCTGTGGCCCTCGCGTTTGGGGTTGCTGGCGCGCTCGCATCGGTCCTCATTCAGACCATTTTGGGAGCGATTTCGGGTTGGTACGGCGGATTCATCGATGAGTTCGTCCAGCGCACCGCGGACTTCTATCTCATTATCCCAACCCTGCCGATTCTGATCCTTCTGGGCATCCTCTATCATCTTGGTATTTTGTTGATCCTCTTTGTCCTCGTTGTGTTCGGGGTCGTCGGGGCCACCACGAAGGTCGTTCGGAGCATCGTGCTCCAGGTCAAGGAGGAGCAATTCATCGAGGCCGCCCGGTCCTACGGCGCGAGTCGCTCCCGGATTCTCTTCCGGTACATCCTGCCGCGCGTGATGCCCTACACGTTCGCCCTCATCGCGCTCACCGTCCCCGCATTCATTTTCTTGGAAGCCTCGCTGAGCTTCTTAGGACTCGGAGATCCGTCGCTGCCCACCTGGGGCCACATCCTTGGGGACGCATATACCCAAGGCGCGTTGTTCGCTTCAAGGGCATATCCAACTGGCCTGTGGTGGTGGGTATTCTTCCCCGCGGCGGGGATCATCTTCACGACCGTCGCCTTCGCCCTGCTCGGGTACGCCTTCGACAAAGTTCTCAATCCCCGATTGCGCGAGCAGTAGGAGCGAATGCCGTTGCCGGTCCTCGACGTCAAGAACCTCGTTCTCTGGTATCGGACCCGGAAAGGCCCTGTTCACGCGGTTGACGACATTTCTTTCGCGCTCGAGGCGGGGCAAACGATCGCGCTCGTGGGCGAGAGCGGTTCCGGGAAGACCTCCACTGCGAACTCGATTCTGAGGCTCCTGCCAAAGAACGTCCTGCGATATGAGGGCGAGGTTGTGTTTGACGGGCAGGACGTCATGGAATTCGACAATGAGGAATTTCGAAAGGTCGTACGATGGCGGGGCATCTCGATGGTCTTTCAGGGGGCGATGAATGCCCTCAATCCGACGACCCGCGTGGGAAGCCAAGTGGCCGAACCGCTCATCGTGCACTACGATATCGATCGAAGGGAAGCGGCCGACCAGGCCATCGAGGCGCTGGGGAAGGTCGGGCTCTCGGGCGACATTGCGCGTCGGTATCCCCACGAGCTTAGCGGCGGGATGAAGCAGCGCGTTGTCATCGCAATGTCTCTCATCCTCAAGCCGAAGGTGGTCATCCTCGACGAGCCGACATCCGCCTTGGATGTGATGACGCAGACGAACATCATCAACCTCCTCAAAGACCTCAAGAACACCGAGCATCTGTCGTACATCTTCATCACCCACGACCTCGGCCTAGCGAGTGAACTGGCCGACTTGGTCGGCATCGTATATGCGGGCCAGCTCGTTGAGGTCGGTCCCGCCGAGGGCGTATTCGTCCGGCCCAAGCATCCTTACACCGGAAAACTCCTCGCAAGCGTCCCTCGGTTGCGGAGCGAAGCGGCGCCCGACTTCATCCCAGGCGTGCCGCCGGACCTCACGGACCCCCCGCCCGGTTGTCGTTTCCACCTTCGATGTCCGGTGTCCTTCGAAAAGTGCGGATGGTCGGCGCCCGAGTTCATCGAGCAGGTTAAGCTTCTCCAGATTTCGGAGGAGACGAAGGACAAGGTTCCCGCGATTGAGGCCATGAAGGCGAAGGACACTCAGACTTTGTTGATCAAACCCGTGGCGAATGGCACCATCGCCGAGTTCGCGCAGCGATTGACGTCGTTTATCGCCCAGGACCAGGAGACCTACCGCTTCCTCAAGTCCGTCGAATCGGTCCAGTCGAAGGCGAAGGTGGTCGAAGTGAAGTTGCACGAGGCGATGCCGCCCCCTCTCATCGGGGCGGATTGGAGAGCCTCCTGCTGGTTGCTCGAGGCGGGTGGCTCGTGACAGCTAGCGTGGTGGACCCGCAGCTGCCACCGGAGGCAGGGCCGCCTTCTCCGAATGTCATCGAACTTGACGCGTTGAAGAAGTGGTTCGACATCGGACGAGGTTTGTTCCGCGGATCGATCCCCCTGAAAGCCGTCGACGGAGTGACGCTTGCGATCGCGCGAGGGGAGACGCTAGCCGTCGTTGGCGAGAGCGGGTCGGGAAAAACAACGCTGGGTCGGACCGTTATCCGGCTTCTGGAGCCCACGGATGGCCGGCTCCTGTACGACGGCCAGGACATCACTCACCAGTCGGAGAAGGAACTGATGTGGCTTCGCCGCAAGGCTCAGATGATTCCTCAAGACCCCTATTCGAGCGTCAATCCCGCATTCCCCGTATATCGCATTCTGGAGGAGCCGCTTGTCATTCACAAGGAGGGCGATCGTGCGCAACGGGGGGAAGCGGTCATGAAAGCGCTCCAGTCCGTCAAGCTCAACCCGCCGGAGTTCTTCGCAAACAAGTACCCGCACATGCTGAGCGGCGGTCAACGGCAACGCGTCGCGATCGCCCGGGCGCTCATGCTCAATCCCGCATTCATTCTCGCCGACGAGCCTGTTTCGATGCTCGACGCCTCTGTGCGGATTTCGATTTTGCGCCTGTTGCGTCAAATCCAGCACACGTTCGGAATCTCGTTCTTGTACATCACTCACGACCTCGCGACCGCAAAGCACTTCTCAGACCGCATTGGCATCATGTACGCCGGGAGACTGGTGGAAGAGGGTCCCGTCGGCGGCGTCCTGGGGGAGCCCTTGCACCCCTACACGAAAGCCCTCATGAGCGCCATTCCGGACCCGGACCCGGCGAATCGCCTGACGGTGCGCCAGGGTCTTCCGGGTGAACCGCCGAGTCTCATCTCCCCCCCGACCGGATGCCATTTCCATCCGCGCTGTCCAATCGCGCAAGCCGGCCTTTGCGATGTGCAGGATCCCGAGATGCGCGAACTGAGACCGAATCATCGGGTGGCGTGCCATCTAGCCAGCTAGCGAATCGTCCGGTCGGGGGCCTTCGTGAGACGTTGTCGCCG
>VBMA01000069.1 GCA_005878985.1 Methanobacteriota archaeon | reverse complement strand
TTCCCGAAACCAGATTCTCGGATTTGGTCCAACGAATCCACGCATGGCGGTATAGCTCCGAGCTTAAATCGTCGCGTGATGCAGGGCTAATAGATCACTGGAAGCTATGTTCTTTCTCAAGGACCGCCTAATCAAGCTGAAATTGGAAACGGCGAGAAAGCCTTTTCTGGCTAGTCATAGGTAATTGTCTGACTGAGGAGCCGCATGCTAGACGCACGAAGGCGTGGAACGAGGACCGCGTTATCTTCTTATTACGGTTACAGGGCGATGCTCGCCGCCGTCGTCGTAATTGCGTCTGTTCTATATCTCATCTGGATCTACCAACCAATCCTGACTTTGGTAGCCGTGGCGATCATTGCGTTTGCTGCGGTCGTCATATTGGTTTCGGTTCGGAGGGGTCGGACCGAATAGCGATCATCCCTGTCGCCCGAGCCTCCCTTTCATAATTTGAGCCTGCAGTTGCAGGAGCGCACACGATGTCCATGTAGCGTTAGCTTTGTAAACGTCTCGGAAGGATACAGGCCGTCTACGTGAGTCTGGAGGCTTTCATGGCGTGCTCATCACCCGAGAAACCAGTCCGGGGCGACCCCTCGAGGAACGTACGGATCTCGGACGCAGGCACCTTGGACGGCCTTGGCTCGAAGTCCGGCGGCAGGCACCGCGCGTACCGCGGTTCGAGCAGACGGCCCTCCAAGAGAATGATGGCGGCCCGATCTCGCTCGCTCCGGATGGCTCGGCCGGCGGCCTGAAGGACCTTGTTCACCGCCGGGAAGACGTACGCGTAGTCGTACCCTTTCGCGAACCCGAACTTGCGGCAGTAGTACTCTTTCAAAGCCTCGACCTCGACGTTCGGCGGGCTCAGCGGGAGGCCCACCACGACGACCGCCGCGAGGACGTTCCCCTCGTAGTCGACGCCCTCGCTCAGCGATCCGCCCTGAACCGCGAACAGGACGGCTCCGCCCTCGGCCCGTGCGACCCGCAACGCCTCGATCGCCCCGTCGCGCTGGGCCTTCGTCCACTCCGGTCGCTCGACCAGGATCTTCTTTCCGGCGTGGAACGCGAGGAACCGCGAATGGGCCTCTTCGAGGAGTTCGTACGATGGAAAGAACAGGGCCACGCTCCCGGGGACGACGGCCACGATCGCCGCGATCTGGCGAGCGATCCGGTCGTGCATCGACGCGCTCCGCTTGGCGTAGAGCGTCGTCAGCTCGGGCTGGACGAGGAGGAGTCGATTCGCTTTCGGGAACGGGGTGCCGTACGTTCGGATCAACCGGCGACCGAGATCGATCCCGAGCAGGTCGGCGTACATCTCGGCGGGAAACAGCGTGCCGGACATCAGGACGCTCGCGTGGACCTGGTCGAACACGCGCTTGCTGAGGACGCTCGGGTCCATCAGCCGGAACGCGAACTTCCCCTCGTGGCCGGGGACGACGAGGCGCAGGATCCCGACGTTCTGGTCTTGCCATCGGGTCAGGAACTCGGCCACCGCGGGCAACGTCGACGGCATGCCGCGCCGGACCGCGTCCTCGCCGGCGAAGGAGACCATCTCGACGAAGTCCGTGTAGCCCAGGGACCCGCCGCGGCCCTTCGCGAGGCCCACGTCGACCAGGTCGAGGAGCTCCTCCTTGCGGGCGATGCGCTCGGAGCGGACGTCGAGCAAGAAATGCTCCATCGCCTTCGCGACGCCGACGAGCCGATGGGCCACCTCCCCGTCGATCGACCGGGCCTCTTTCGCGGCCTTCAGGAGATCGGGGACCGAGAGGTCGCCGCCCAGGTGGGCCCGGATGCGGTCCGGGAGGTTGTGGGCCTCGTCGACGATCACGACGAGTTCGTCCAGGGACCGCCCGAGCCGCGGGAGGAACCGCTCGAGGATCTCGCTGAAAAGATAATTGTAGTCGCACACGACCAAGTTCGCCCGCGAGGCGGCGTCCATCGCGACCTTGTGCGGGCACACGCCGCACGCCCCGCTCGCCCGGACGAGCTCCTGCACGTGGAGCGTGCGTTGGAGGACCGCGGTGACGACCGCCGAGTTGTCCCGCGCGAAGAAGGCGCACGTCCGCGACTTGACCTTATGATCGCAGAACTCGTGGAACGCGCGGCCGTAGGCCGGGGCGCCCTCCTGGAGGCACATCGATTGCTTCGCGATCAGGTCGACCGTCGCGATCCGCGGCCCCCTCGCCTCGATCCGACGGACCGTCTCGATCGCGATGCGATGTTGGCTCTGCCGCGACGTCAGGAAGAGGACGAGCTTGTTCGCGCGGAGGGCGAACTCGAGCGACGCGACGAGGGCCACGGCGGTCTTGCCGATCCCGGTCGGGGCGTGGGCGAGCAGGTGTCGACCGTCCTCGATCGCGCGACGGGCGTCACCGAGGAAGTCCGCTTGACCCTCGCGAACCCGATCGAAGGGCCAGGGGATTCGGACGGCGCTCGGGCGCACGGCGGCGGGCGGCACGAGCGCTTCCAACTCCGACCTCCATAGGGTGAACCGTCCCAGGCCCGGCCGATATGAAGGACTTCCGGAGGGAGAAGGCCGAAACTACTCGGGTCGCTCTCACCGCGTGATAGTTGCGAAAGAGCGCTTAAGCCGGTCCCGGGTGGTGCAACCATTGTGCGGCGCCGATGTTTCGTCTGCGGGTTCAAGTCCGGGAAGCCGGTCTGTCCTCGCTGCAATACGATCCTTCGTCCCGACCAGGCGGTCTGCGCGACATGCGGGAAGGCGTTCGACGGATGGATTGCGGCGTGCGACGCGTGCGGCGCGCCGATGAAGGCGGAACCGGTGACGTCGGAGGAGCGCGAGGCGGTCCACAGCCTCACCTCCGTCCCGGGGATCTCCGAGGAGCGCGCGAAGGCGCTGGCCCTGAAGGGCTTTCGAGACTTCGCCGACGTCGTCCGACTGGCGTTGCCGGAGAGCGCGGTCCGGCAGGGCCTCCATCACACGATCGCTCGGAAGGTCCTCCTCGCGGATCTCGTCCCGCGGCCGCAGCATGCGGTGACCGGGGCGCGGTGCCCGATGTGCGGGGCGGCCTGGCTCGCGGATGCGACCCGTTGCGCGTCGTGTGGCTCGACCTTCGGCCTCGAACTCGACCCGGCCGCGATCGAGGCGCGACTCGAGCAAATCACCGGCGACCTCGTGAATCTCGCGGCGGACGAAGACTTCCAAGGGATGCCCGAGGACGTTCGGAACGAGATCCTGCAGGCCTTCGGCGGCGTGACGCGCGACGACCTGCTGCGCGAGGAATATTCCCATCAGGTCGACGCGTGGCGGACGAAAGGCTTCGATGTCGGGCGCGTCGAGCCTCTGCTCGACGAGGACCTCGCGACCTTCCGCGAGCAGAGCGCCCGCCTGATTCGGCTCCAGGTCGCAAAGAAGGCGGACTCCGGGACCTACCGATGTCCGCTGTGCGAGATCCGCCTCGAGAGTACCGCGGAGGAATGCGGCAACTGCGGTGCGCGGTTTGCATGAGGCCACAATCCTAAATACGCAGGCATCGTGCCGGAACCGGATGCGTGGACCGTACTCCGATTACGCGGCCCCGCCGATCTACGTCACCCGGGAGCCGACGGGCCCCCGGCCCGGGGTGCGCTTCAGCCGCCAGGAATTGTTCCAGCTCGGGGTGGCCATCCTCGCCCTGAGCGCCGCGCTGACGATTGCGAATGCCATGGCGCTGAGGGGCCTCTATCCCCCGAGCGAGCTTCCCCTCCGGCTGGTGCTCTGGTTTTCGAGCGCCCTCGTCGCGGTCGCGAGCGGCGTCGGGCTTCACGAAATCTCGCACAAGATCGTCGCGCAGCGGTATGGGCACTGGGCCGAGTTCCGATACAGCCTGCGTGGACTGGCCATGTCCTTCGTCTTTGCGTTCTTCGGATTCCTGATCGGGGCTCCCGGTGCGACGATGGTCTCGGGGTACGTGACGCGGGATCAGAACGGTCGAATCAGTGCCGCGGGACCCGTATCGAACTTGGTCATTGGGACCACGTTCATGCTCGCCGCCGCGGCCATCGTTCGGACGTCCTCGTTGACGAACCTCCTCGCGTTCTTCGTGACGATCATCTTGGTGAACGCCTGGTACCTGAACGTCATCCTCGCGGGCTTCAACATGATCCCGATCATGCCCTTCGACGGCTCGAAGGTGTGGGCGTGGAACAAGGCCGTCTACGGAGGAATCCTGGTCTTGGCCCTCGGTCTGTATCTGAGCGGAGTCTACCTCGGAATCACGGCCATCTAGCCGGGTCGTGGCTCATCGACTCATCTGGCTCGCGAGGTAGCCGGCGCCGAAGCCATTGTCGATATTCACGACGGCGACTCCCGGGGCGCATGAGTTCATCATTCCGAGGAGGGCGGCCATCCCGTCGAAACTCGCGCCATACCCGACCGACGTCGGGACGGCAATCACGGGCACGTCGACGAGCCCGGCCACCACACTCGGCAGGGCCCCTTCCATCCCCGCGACGACCACGATCACCTTCGCCCCGCGCAAGAGATCCCGCTGGTCGAGGACCCGGTGCACGCCCGCCACCCCGACGTCGTAGAGGCGGGTCACTTTGCAGCCCATCAGCTCCGCGGTGACGCCGGCCTCCTCCGCGACCGGGATGTCCGAGGTCCCGGCGGTCACCAGGAGGACGGGGCCGCGCTTGGCCTTGGGCGGGGTCCCGATCGACACGATCGCGGCCCGTTCGTGGTATGTGACCCGCTTCCCGTCCAAGGTCTTTCGGAGCCGCTGGTAGATGGAGCGGGTGGCGCGGGTCGCGAGCACGAGATCATGGGACTCGCTCATCCGATGCGCGATCTCGACAATCCGGTCCGGCGTCTTCCCGAGGCACAAGATGACTTCCGGATACCCGCGACGGAGATCGCGGTGCGAATCGAGCTTCGCGAATCCGAGGTCTTGATACGGCAGGTCCCGGAGGGCATCCATCGCTTGGCCGACGGTCACCTTGCCCGCCTTGAGATCCCGAAGGAGCGCCTGCACCCGACGCCGGTCCACGGTCCTCACCGAATCTGTTCCCACTTTTCCAGTTCGAGGACGGAGCTGAGCGTGCCGCCGCGTTTGATCTCCTCGCGGATCCGGTTCTCCCGCTCGAGAACGTCGAGCGCGCGGTTCGCCATCTGCGCCACGACGATCAGGCCGGACTCGTCCCCGACGATCCAGTCCCCGGAACGGACCTTCTGCCCGCCGCACTCGACCTCGCTGCCGATCTCGCCGAGGCCCTTCGGTTCGCCGGCGTGCGGGGCCACGTGTCGACTGAAGCACGGGAAATTCAGCTCGAGGATCGTGTCGAGGTCCCGCACCGCGCCGTCGATCACGACTCCGGCCACGCCCTTCACGATGCACGAGTTCGATGCGAGCTCGCCCCAGACCGCGGTCGGCCCGCCGCCGACATCGATCACGATGACGTCGCCCGCCTTCGCGCGGTCGATCGCCTCGACCGGCTTCGCCCAGTCCCCGTCCGCGGTCTTGACGGTCACGGCGCGGCCGACGAGTTTCGTGCCATGCTTGATCCGCGGCACGAGGCCGGTCATCACCCCGCGCTTCTGCATCGCGTCGGCCAGGTTCGGCGTCGAGACCTTGCGGAACGCTTCGCCGACGTCGGCATCCGTGTATTTCTTGTACAGGCCGGTCGGGATCGACTTCCTCTGGAGGATCGCCTCCTTGATCGTCCGGGTGGCTCCCGCGACGTCCTCCGCCTTGATGATCGCCCCGCCGACGATGACGATCGAGGCGCCGGCCTTCAGGGCCTGGCCCACGGTCTCCGAGTTCAAGCCGCCCGCCACCGCGACCGGGAGCGCGGTCGCCGCGGCCACCGCCTTCACTTCCTGGAGCGGCGTGTGCGCGATCATCTGCTCGTCGATCGACACGTGCATGTTGAGGTAGTCCACGCCGAGCTTCTCGAGTTCCTTCGCCCGGGCCGGTTTGTCGGCGACGCGCATCAGGTCGACCATGATCTTCGAACCATACCGGCGGGCCGCGCGGACGGCCTCGAGGATCGTCGCGTCGTCCGTGACGCCCATGACCGTGACGACGTCGGCCCCGGCCTTCGCCGCGATCTCGACCTCGAACGCGCCCGTGTCCATCGTCTTGAGGTCCGCGACGATCGTCTTCCCGGGGAACGATTTCTTGAGCTGCCGGACGACCTCGATGCCTTCGGACTTGACGAGCGGCGTGCCGGCTTCGAGCCAGTCCGCGCCGCCTTCGACGGCTTCCTTCGCCGCGAGCAAGGCGCGCTTCAGGTGCATGTGGTCGAGGGCCACCTGCAACACGGGCTCCATCGAACGGACTTACCTCGCCGTCTCGATAAAAACGTATCTGCCTCGGGCGTCCCCAAAGCTGCATATACCGACGGCCGTCTCATCGGCGGCATGAAGATTGGGATTCTCGGTAGCGGTGAGGTCGGGCGTGCATTGGGAAGCGGGTTCGCAGGCCGCGGCCACGAGGTGAAGATCGGCTCTCGCAGCCCGAAGAGCGCGGAACTCGTCGCGTGGCGGCAGAAGGCGGGCGGCAAGGCGTCCACGGGGACGTTCGCCGAGGCGGCGAAGCACGGCGAGGTCTTGCTCCTCGCAGTCCAGGGGACGGCGGCCGAGGACGTGATCAAACTCGCCAGGCCCGAGAACTTCGGAATCAAGGTTCTGATCGATGTCACGAATCCGCTCGACTTCTCCGGCGGACCGGCGCCGGGGCTGTTCGTCGGCTCGAAGGATTCCCTGGGCGAGCGAATCCAGCGGCTCCTTCCGAACGCGAAGGTCGTGAAGTGCTTCAACACGGTCTCGAACACGCAGATGGTCGACCCGAAGTACGCGGGCGGCGCGCCCGAGATGCTGATCGCCGGGAACGACGCCGCAGCCAAGAAGAAGGTCGTCGGGATCCTGAAGGAATTCGGGTGGCCCGGGGCGTTGGATGTCGGCGGGATCGAAGGGGCCCGTTGGCTCGAAGCGATCGTGCCGCTCTGGGTCTTGGTTGGTGCCAAGATCGGGCGCTGGGACCATGCGTTCAAGGTCGTCCACGGGTAGGCGTTAACCTTAAACAAGGTTGACCCGCCCCGGCCTGCTTTCGGACTTGATACTCAGCGCGTTCATCTCATATAGCGAGCCCCAAGTTTGTTGCCGAGTCGATGCCCACGAAGGAGCGCGACGCCGGCGAGCGTGAGCGATGCGTCACCGGCATCGATGCGATTGACCACATCCTGAACGGGGGCATCCCGCGAGGGAACACGG
>VBMA01000068.1 GCA_005878985.1 Methanobacteriota archaeon | reverse complement strand
GTCGGCCGCGGCCGAACACGACCTGGTAGTCCTCGAGCTCGATGCTCCGGACGTCCCCGTGGCCCATCGAGTGAAACGACTGGTTCATGAAATCGACGATCGCGGTGAACATCGACGCGATGAGGTCCGGGTCCGCGCCGGTCGGCAGGCCGCGGGACAGGTGAATCATCGGGACGCCACCGCGGTCGACGAGGAAGATATGGTCCACGACGGGGCGGATCCAGGCCATGGGTGCGGAGACCTTCGTCCCGAGGGGCTAAATGCTTCGGAAGCGGTTATCCGGGGTGATAGCCGAATGGCGACCTTCGGTGCCTCCAGGGTGAGCGATTGAGCGAAGTCTCGGAAGTTCGGTTCCAATCCGCATCGGGGAACTCAGAACTCCGCGGCATTGTCCATCGTCCGGAGCGTGCGAAGGCGGGCCTGGTGATCGCCCATGGTCGGTCGAACGATCTGCGGAATCCCCTCATCCGGCGAATCGCCGAGGCCGTTGCGTCCGAGGGCATCTGGGCGCTGCGGTTCAATTTCCGGTACGCGGAGGTGAGAGGGCAAGCGTCGAAGGATTTGTCCCGGGAAGAAGCCGACCTCCGTGAGGCCGTGTGGTTCGCCCGGGAGGCGTTGGCTTCGCAGAAGATTTTCGCGGCCGGCAAGTCGATGGGTGCGCGCGTTTGCGCCCTGGCTTCGGCGAGTCCGGATGTGGCCGGAGTCATCGCGCTGGGCTATCCGCTCCACCCGCGGTTCCGACCCGAGGTCCTGAACCCTCCGGAGTGGCCGTACCTCGTGAAGCCGGCTCTGTTCGTGCAGGGCGACCGCGATCCATTCTGCGATCTCGACCGTCTGCGGTCGGAGCTCCCGAGGCTGAAGGAAACGGGGGACCTCGTCGTGGTGGAGCACGCCGGGCACTCATTCGAGCCGATCGGCGCGAAACGGGACACGTTCCCCGAGGTCCGAGAAGCAATCGTGCACTGGATCGGTGGCCAGATCGTATAGGCCCTAACAGGATGGATGGCCTTCCATGAGGACGCATGGGAGCCTCCTTCGCTCCGAGTCGACCGAGCCTAGGCTTGCGAACGGACGCGGATCAACTCCGCGGACGGGACGTTGCCCACCAGGGTGGAGAGCACGGAAGCCTCCACCGCGTCGAGCCCCTGCGGGACTCCGGTCACGAGGTCCTCCAAGTCTTCCGTCTTGAGCATCGACAGCTCGTTGTCCGGGATCCCGAGTCGCTTCCGCTTGCCGCCGACCCTGCGGTCTCCGAGGGACACGAATCGATACCAAGTGGGAGTTCCCGACGGCGTCTTGCGGGCCACCTCGGCCACGCCGTTGTCGATCAGGTACTGGACCATCAGACGGCGGCTCTCGTTCGACCACTCCGGGAACCGGCCCTGCGCCAGCTCGGACAGCTCTGGAGTCGAGAGCTCCTGCCCGGCGAGGTCACGCCCGAATTCGTACGCGTCGTACGCGTCATAGGGTTGGAAGGGCGAGGACCGACTCGGCGCGGGCGGGCCGGCGGCTTCGTCGAGGAAGACATCCACCTCGTCGATTTTCTGCCGGAGTTCAGCGAATTTCCTCACCCTCGGATCGCGACTGAGGATTTCGAGTTCCGCCGTCCACGCCGTAAGCTGAGACCGGACGACCGACGCGGGATCCTCCGGAGAATCAGGCTTCATATCCCATCCTCGGATCCGCGGCTATGACATAGTGGGTATATAATAGTGTCTGACCACTCTCCAATCGGCACTATTGCCTAGCGACCACTATTTGCCGAACAGGTCCGGCCACATAGGTTCATGTACCCCGAATTTATCCGGGGCCCTCGCGGTGTTTCTTTGTATCGGGTCGTCACCGTGTTTGGGAAGAAGGAATTCGCGACGATACGGCTCTACTGCCGGCGCAACCGGATAAGCCTCTATGCCCTGGCGAAGACAGCCATCCGGGAATATGTACAACGCCATCCTTGATCCCGGGGCATGGCCAAGCGAGGTCGGCGATCCGAATCCCTTCTTCTGAGTGCGGACGAATTGCCGCGCGCTCTGAATCAACTATGTAATAGTGTGTGACCAACAGGCAATACACACTAGTGTCCATCGGATGCGTCGATCGGCATACCTTCATCTACCATGAACGTATCTTAGAGTAAGGAGGAGATCAGCTTTGATTCGGGTCGTCACCGTGTTTGGCCAGAAAGAGTTCGCGTCGCTGCAGGCCTTTTGCAAACGCAACCGGCTCAGTCTCTACTCCCTCGCGAAGGCGTCGATCCGGGAGTACGTCGTGCGCCACGCGTGATCCGGGTGTCACCACCTGGCGGGGTGGTCGTTCCCTAAATCAGTAGTCGCATCTCGCGATTCGAAGATGTGGTGGCGAACCAGCCTCTCGTCGACCGCCTCGATGGCCTCGCGGAACCACGCGATGGCCTGCGGGTACTTCGCCGCGAGGTCATCCGGATCCTTGACGAACGCGAGATGCTCCAGTCGTCGCAGGATTTCCGGCGGGAACTCGCGATAGAAGAGGCCGCCTCCGCCCTGGCTTGGCGATGGGAGGCTCGACATCTCCGTTGACGCGAGGACGCGCATCCCTAGCCTTTGCGGGAAGCAGATTCAAATCGACCCGATACGTGCCCCGCAAGACCAAGGCGCTTCATGGACCGCGAGGCACTCGAGGAGAAGGAAACCGTCCGGATGGAGGCGTTCAGCGATGGCGTCTTCGCGTTCGCGATCACGTTACTCGCGTTGAACCTCCGCGATCCTGCGGGGAGCGGGGTTTCGCTGTCCCAAGGCCTCATCGATGAGTGGCCTTCGTTCTTCGCCTTTGTGACGAGCTTCGTCAGCGTCCTCATCATGTGGATGAACCATCACAACATGTTCAACTACATCCGGAAGATCGATCGCCGATTGATGCTCCTCAACGGCGTGCTCTTGCTCTTCGTGGTCCTCACCGTGTTCAACACGTCCTTGGTGGCCAATCACATCCAGGAATCCGATGCGAATGTGGCGGCCACGGTGTACGCGGGTACGTTCTTCGTCCTCGCGATCGTATGGAACGGTCTCTGGTGGTATTGCACCGCCGGTCGTCGCCTCCTCGGACAGGACGTCACCGAGCAGCAAGCGAACACGATCACTCGCCAATACCGTGTCGCCCCGTTCTCTTACGGAGTGGCGTTGCTCATCGCTCCGTTCAGCGGCCTGGCCAGCGTCGCGGTGATTTTGGCCGTCGCCGGTTTCTTTGCGATCACCGCGACGATTAGCGATTGACTCGGACGACCACCCCTCGGGACGGCCGATGCTGCAATCGGGATTCCTCGTCCAAGCGAGCCGGGACACGATTCCCGGTTCCGTAAGGGCTTTCGTGGTCCTGTCCATTACCGTCCCTGGGGGGGAGCTTGGACGCTCTAGATGTCCGTCTTTTCAGGGACCTGCTTCAGAGTCAGGCCTCGAGTCCGATGGGCGCGCATTTCCGGACGTCTTTTGGTTCCATCGCGAAGAAAGCAGGCGTCGATGAGGAGACAGTTCGGCACCGCATTCGACGATTTCATCAGGATGGTCTCATCAGCGGTTGGCGTACGATAATGAATCCCGCCATCTTGGGGGGCGGCCTGTATGGCATCATCTTCGATGTGAACCCCGAGATCCGGAAGGATGAAGTGATCGAGGCGGCCCGGCTGACTCCCGGCATGTTCCTCCTCGTTAGCTTCCATGGCAGCCTGATTACCGCGGTCCTCCGGTCTTACAACGATGCCGCCATGCGGAAGCACATCGAAATTCTTCGGAGGCTTGCGAGGGCGGATCGGATCTACGTGGCGAAAGTTCCCTTCCCCCCATGTTCGATCGTCCTCTCAAAGTCCGATTGGGACGTGGTTAGAGCCCTCCGAGGAGACCCGCAGAAACCATACACGACCCTGTCGCAAGAGCTGGGCCTCTCGTCCCGGACCGTCAAGCGAAGGCTGCAGCGGATGATTCACGAAGGGGCCGTCTTCGCCTTCCCGGCTGTGGATCCGAACGCCGCACGAGGCGTGGTGATGGCGGCCCTGATCGTCACTTACGATCCCGAGAAGAAGGAGGATCTCGATCCACAGATCTTCGCGAAGCTCGAGGCGTACATCTGGCACGTCTTCCACATGCTTCCCTCCGAGATCGATGGCTTGCAATCGACCACGTTTAACCTCGCCCTCCCGACGGTCGGGCGGTCCAAGGAAATCCTTCGTTGGACGCAGTCCCTTCCAGGCCTCGTCGGAGCGCGGATTGGATTGTATGAAGAAGCCGAGACGTTCTTCGAGGTCTTTGACGAGGAAATCGGCAAGCGGGTCGCCGCGCTTTCGTAGGCTTGGGGGGCTCCCTTCCACCGGATACCCGCGGTCGAAGGTTGTCCAATTAGACGACAACGCCTAGGAATTCATGACCTTTCTCGGCGGAGATGTTCAACTCCGCTCGCTCCGCTAGGCCGACTTCTAAGGCACCGTGGCCGATTCATGACCATCAACCCGCCCCGCTCGAGGGAGGAGAGAAAGGGAATGCGTTCAATCTCTGCAAAGACTGCAGCGGCTTGCGCCGCAGGTGTCGTCATGCTGATATCGTTGCTTGGACTCGCGGGAACCGCCCGAGCCCAAGTCGTCACATGCGTAGGGCTCGAAGAACGCGTTGCCACAATCGTGGGGACTGAGGGGGACGATGTCATCGTTGGAACCTCGGGCGATGACGTGATCCAGGCTCTCGGCGGTAATGACCAGATCGATGGCGGCGACGGGAACGATCTGATCTGCGGTGGCGCCGGGGACGATATCATTTACGGGGGCGCCGGAGACGACGATCTGGAAGGAGACTCCCTGATCGGAACGGACGGGAACGACGTAGTGAAGGGCGGGGACGACTCGATTCACGGCGGCCCCGGGATTGACGACATGGACGGGGACCTTCTCAT
>VBMA01000101.1 GCA_005878985.1 Methanobacteriota archaeon | reverse complement strand
TCGCCGGTATGTGGCCCGATCCAGCGCAGAACGAGGCCAGCACCCAATGGGTAAAGAACTACTACAAAGGCCTCGCACCCCACGCCGAGGAGGGCGGATACATCAACTTCGCCGCGGGGGACGACATGAACCGCGTTCGAGCGAACTTCGGGGTGAACTACGACCGACTGTGCGACGTCAAAGCGAAATACGATTCGGAGAACGTGTTCCGGCACAACCAGAACATCTCACCGGCCTGAGCCGAGGTCGGCGAACCCGAGGCGTGCAGAACCCGTGGCTCACTCGGCCTTCAGGTAGCGGCTCGCGACCGCCGTCCCCGCGACGAGCATCCCGGTCGCGAAGATCGCCAGGTATCCGAGGTACGACCAGTCTGCCGTGTTGAAGACCACGATCCCTCGCCCCAGAAGGGCGGAGAACGACACCGGGTTGACGCTCGCGATTGCCTGCATCCATGAAGGGAAGTTCGCCAGAGGAAGGAGCGCACCGCTCGCGAACATGAGCGGCATCGTGATGAAGTTCGAGATCACGCCGGGCGTCTGCCAGTCCGTGCTCGAGGCCGTCACGGCGAGGAAGAAGCACGACATGCCGAGGCCGAGGAGGAAGATCCCGAGGATCCAACCCGCCCACATGAGCGGGTTCCCCGCAAAGGTCACGCCGAAGAGGGCGGCCGCGGCAATCATCACGGGGATCTGCACGAGCCCGCGGGTCGTCGATCCGAGGACCTTCGACAGGTAGACGGTCGCCTTCGTGGTCGGCGTCAGCAAGATGCGTTTCATGAATCCGAACCGCTTGTCCTGGATCGTGCTCATCGATCCGAACATCCCGACGGTCAACATCGACGTGGCGAGGACCCCGGGGAGCAGGAACGCGATATAGCTACTCGTGTGGAAGACCTCCTGCACGAGGGCCGGCGAGGCGCCGCTGAAACTGCTGCCGAAGAACGCGAGCCACATGAACGGCTGGACGAACGTGATGACGAGGACCCAGGGATTGCGAAACGTCCGTAGGACTTCGCGGGCGTACAGGCCGACGAACTGACTCCTTTGGCTCACACTCCGGCGCACGGACTCGGTCTGCGGAGCGGACATGCGGATGTGTTTCGTCTCCGTGCTCATCGTCGCGCCCTCCTCATCGTGGCGTAGAATTTGCGGTAGTCGGGCACGTCGGCCCCCGCTTGGTCGATTCGCTTGCCGGTGATGTCCAGGAACACTGTCTCGAGGCTCGGCTTTTCCACGTTGATCCGGCGGATCTCATCCGTCTTCAGGGTTGAGAAAATGTGCGGCAGGACCTCTTCGGCCGCGGAGACCTGCAGGATCCAGGTCTTCCCCTGGCTCCGCACTTCGGTCACGCCAGGAATCGAACGGAGTTTGGCTTCGTCGACCGCCTCGCCCGTCTCCAGCTCGACGAAGTCCGATTCGACTCGGGCCTTGAGGGCGGACGGAGAGCCGGACGCGACGATCTTGCCGTGATCGATGATCGAGATCTGCTGACAGAGTGCGTCCGCCTCCTCGATGTAGTGACTCGTCAGCAAGACGGTGATCCCGAATTCCTTGTTCACGCCGGTGATGAGATCCCAAAGCATCCGCCGCGTGTTCGCATCGAGGCCGATCGTCGGTTCGTCCATGAACACGACCTCCGGTTGATGCAACAACGCCAACGCGATCTCGAGCTTCTTGCGCATGCCTGTGGAAAAGGTCTTCACCCGATCCTTGCGCCGGTCGTTGAGTCCAAAGTACGTCAGGAGGTCGCCCGCGCGCTCTTTCCACTCCGGGAGGCTCTGCAGCTTCGCCTGGAGCCAGAGGTTCTCCCACGCCGTGAAGTCGTCATCGAGGATGACCTCGGAGGCGACCCAACCGATCCGCTGCTTCACGTGCATCGGATCCCGTCGGACGTCGAATCCCGCGACCCACGCCTCGCCCTCCGTCATGTCGGCCAGGCCCGTGAGCAGTTTGATCATCGTCGTCTTGCCAGCGCCGTTCGGACCGAGGAGACCGAAGACGGTCCCCGAGGCAACCTTCACGTTGACGTGATCGACAGCCGTCAGTTTTCCGTAGACTTTCGTGAGATTCTCCGTGACGATGGCGTCACTCGGCATGCAACACCTCGATCACTTCGAAAGGATCCTCATCACTTTCTCTCGCATCTCGATCACAATCTGGCGGAGTTCGTTCGCCTGCTTCGGGGTGACCTCGCTCATGTTCGTCCGGAGGAGCTTCCCGGTCGCACGGAATTCTCGGAACAGCGCGGCCCGCTCCGGGCCGACGGCGGATTCGAAGGCGCGGAAGCGCTCCTCGATCTCCTTGCGGCGGCTCCGGAGGTAGGCCTTGCCTTCGCGCGTGATCCGGTACGTCTTGCGGCGTTCCTCGCCGCTCACGGACAGATATCCCTTCCGCAGGAGGGCGCGCAACGCCGGATAGATCGCCCCGGCGCTCGGCTTGTAGAATCCGTGGTACCGTTCCTCGATCGCCTTGATGATCTCGTACCCGTGCATCGGGTGTTCTTCGAGCAGGTGGAGGACGAGGCCTTTGAAGTCGCCCTTGCCGAAGAAATGGAAGAATCCGCCGAATTTCTCCGGACTGCTCACGAGGCCAACTCCTTCCGCCGGAACAGGAGGATCCCGAGGACCGCCCCGACGACGGCGTACGCGGCGAAGACCAGCAACGAGGTCGCGGGGTCCGGGACGAAGCCAACCCTCGCCTCCCCTCCCGGTCCCGGCCGCACCGCGGTCCCGCCGAGAACATCCGAGATAATCCCGGATGCGGACGTCGGAATGAACCAGGGGTCGATCTTCGCGGCCGGGAGGATCGCTCCGACGATACTGAAGATCAGGGTGAACAAGAAGAACGTCAAGACCGTCGCCGCGACCGTGGTCTTGAACGTCGCGGAGACGAGATACGCCACGCCGACAACGGCGATCATGTACGCGAGCGCGTAGAGGTACGAGAGCCCGACGTCCCACGTGAGGGATTTCGTCACGACGAGGGCCGCGATCGCCGCGGCGCCGTAGTACAGCGAGAGGACGGCGGCCGACACGATCAGGCTCGCAGCCATCTTACCGAGTACGAGGACCTCCCGACGGACGGGATTCGGGAAGAGGAAGTAGCCGGTCCGTTTCTCGTGCTCCGAAACGAGCGCGTCCGCGGCGAAGAGGACGCCGCTGAGGACGACCAGGAGGCCGGTGAATGAGGCGAAGGTCGAGACGAACGCGTCCGGGGTTGAGGGATAAGAAGATCCGAGGGCCGGCGGGAGTCCGAGGAACAGTCCGATGATCAGCCCAACGAGGATCAGGATCCCCAGGAGGCGTCGGCCTCGGACGTACTTGCGAATCTCGTAGCTCGTGACCGTGACGACCTGCGCGAAGGGACTGGTGCTCATAGACGATCCGACTCCTGGATGCGGTCGAGATACAGCTGCTCGAGCGACGAGCCGAGCGGCCGGTACGTGATGACCTTCAGGCCGCGGGAGACCATCACCTCGAGGACGCGCGCTTGACCGTCCTCGCCACCGGAGATCCGTAAGTCGACCGTCGAGTCGCCCTCAGCCTTGACCTCGACGACCCCCGGGATGCCCGTGAGCGCTTCGAGCTCTTGCGGCGTCGGCGAATGGAGGAAGGTCGTCTGGAAAGTCGAGGTGTCCGCCCCCCGCGAGAGCTCGCGCACAGAACCATGGATGAGGAGCTCCCCGTGGTTCAGCAACGCAACGTCGTCGCAGACTTCTTGCACCTCGCCGAGGAGGTGGGAGCTCATGAAGATCGTGCGGCCTTCTCCCTTGAGCGCCTTGATCACATCGCGGACCTCGGCCATGCCGCGAGGATCCAATCCCGAAGTGGGCTCGTCGAGGATGAGGAGTTCGGGCTCATTGAGGAGCGCTTGCGCAATCGCGAGGCGCTGCTTCATTCCCTTCGAGAACTCCTGGATTCGGTGGTCCGCCCAGTCCGTCAGCTTGACTTCCTTGAGGACCGCCTCGCTGCGGCGTTCAATCTCGTTCTTCGGCATGCCGCGAAGGCGTCCCACGTAGGCAAGGGTCTCGAGCGGCGACAGGTATCCGTAGAACTCCGGCGTCTCAATCACCGCGCCGATGCGGGCGAGAGCCCGGGTCGGCTCCTGGCGGACGTCGATGCCGAACAATGCGGCGCGGCCGCGGGAGGGTCGGATCAGGTTCGTCATCAGTTTGATCGTCGTGGACTTCCCGGCGCCGTTCGGGCCAAGGAACCCGAAGGACGTGCCTTGCGGGACCGTGAGTTCGAGGGCCTTCAGGGCCGTGAAGTGACCGTAGTCCTTGCCCAGCCCCTCCAGGTGGACCGGGGTCTCGCGGGTGACCGATTGCGTGCCGGAGGATTGCATGGACATCGCGATATATCGCGATATACTTAAACTCTTTGAAGGGACTCCAAAGAGAGATGTCGGTGTCGGTGTGCGGGTCCGCTCGAGAGCGGGGGACGGGGAGGAGAGAACCTCAAACGGCCGAATCGTCGTCTCGCATGCTTCTTATGGCCTGAACCGTTCCCCGCATCGCGGGCCGGGCATGGCGACATCCGAAACACCTCCGGGCGTTCGACCACTGATCGCGCCGATGCGCTGGCTCCTCTACGCGGCGAGCGCGCTCGTGTTCCTCGCGGGATTCCAGCTCACGGTCTTCTCGGAGCAGACG
>VBMA01000009.1:310-22353 GCA_005878985.1 Methanobacteriota archaeon | reverse complement strand
GCCTGTCCACGGTTCCGTGGGGCCTCGGCCTCTTGTTCTTCGGATACGCGCTCGATCATCCGGAGGTCCTCTGGGACCGGGTCCGCGGTCGACGCATCCTCGCGACGTTCCTCCTCTTCGCGGACGGCGCGATCCACATTGTCGCGATCGGGGAGCATGTGGAGTCAATCGTTGTCGGGTTCTTCCTCGTCCTCGCGCCTCTCGAGCTCATCGGCGGCTTCACGATCTTGCAGGCCTCGCGGCGGATCATTTGGGCCTGGCTCTTGGGATCGCTCGGCCTGATCGGATTGTACATCGCGTCCCGGCTCACGGTCCTCCCGTTCGTGAGCCAAGAATACGTCTTCGGCCCGGTGGGACTCATCTCGAAAGGGATCGAAGGCTTCCTCGCGTTTGCGCTCGCGCAAGAACTCTGGACCACATCGACGGCGCGTCGTCCGAGCGCGGCTCGGCCCGCGACGCAAAGTTAGATATCCCGGCCGCTCTTGCGCGACCCACGAGTCCCATGGGGACGTAGTTTAGCCTGGTAGAATTACGGGCTCCAGTCATGGGCTTGATTGCGAACGGGTTTGCTGAATTCCGGTGATGACAGACTGGAGCGCTGACCCATGGTTCGCAGAACACGCGTGGGTCGCTCCCCGCGTGGGAGAAACCCGTCGATCAGGGTTCAAATCCCTGCGTCCCCATGCCCTATCTTTAGAACCGAGAAGAATCAGGCTCGATCCCGACGTGTAACCGGCCGAGGAATACACTGATTCCCCAAGCTGTCCACACCATACCCGCCCTCGAACGGGGCGGGCACCTTCCGTCTTTCGAACGCACGGGTCGCCTTCGCAAGCATTTCGAGCCGTATTCAGGGAGGGCTTAACTACCGTCAGGGGCCTACTCATATTGGGGTTGAGGGGACAAGCTTTGCAAAAGCCCGGTGAAATTCCTCTTGAGGATCGTCCGAGCGACCTAGGAAGTAGATTCGTCGGACGGGCAACCGTGGCGCTCGTCTTGATGACCCTAACCATTGGTCTGGTGCTTGTCGTCGCGTCGCTTTCTTGGTGGGATCTCTACGTCGGCAGCCCGTGGAATCAAATGGAAAGGCACTATCTCGGGAACGGCTGTGTCGACGGGGGAGGTTGTTGGGACTACACTGACAGCGAAACCCTTCGCAGTTTTTTCCCGCCGACCTACGGTCTAGTGCTGACGGCCCTCGCGCTCTCCGTATTTGAACTCGCTTTTCTTGTCCTCGCCACATTCGAAAGGAGGTTCAGGGTTGGGATACTCGTCACCGGCATCCTCGGATCCGTCACCCTGCTGGTCGCACCCATCTACTTCTATTTCGCGCGAATCTCCTACTCCCAAGGTTTCCTTAAGAGTGGTTTCTCTGGCTCCTACACGGAGCGCGGCACCCCGTACATCTGGGGTGGAGGTACCGGGTGGTTCATGGCCCCGTTTGTCGCCATTTTCTTCCTCGTCGCAACGATTGTCGTCTTCTTCGTTGCACCGCACATCAAGCCACTCGGAAGCGAGCGAGTGTCCTCGTCTTGACCCATGCCCCTCTTTGAGGTGCTCAGAAATCAGAGGGAGTTTCGATCCTCGTGCCTAGGGGCGAGTCGTCTGAAACCCCGCTCGGTGGGCCCGTGGTGTCCGCAAGGCCAGGACCGCTGAGTATGGTCCACCGATGGTGATTGACGCGATGACGAACGTTGGCATGTCAAGGTCGGATTGCTGACCCAGAGGCGCTGAAAAGCCGACACGAGCGACCCACATTCCGATCGAGAGGATCGCATACGCCACGAGCGTGATCAGCACCCATCGGTTGCCAGCGGTGAGTAGCGCTCTTTTGTCGGATGGATCCATGCGTCGATCCTTGCCAACGTGCCTGGTAACGGGACGATAAAAGCTCCCATCTGAGAGTCACGAAAGTGTGGAGCCCCACGTCCCCATGCCTTTCGTTCCAGCGATTTGAAACGTGGGCTCGTGGTCCTTAGCCCAGCCTTTGCGAGGGTTTATCGAGGCGGACTTTCTCCCGCGGCAGGACAGATCTCATGCCGATCGACCAACGGCGATTACTTCAGGTCGTGGCGATCCTCGGGGCGCTCTTCGCCTACGCGACGATCGTCGTCGGCGGCACCGTGCGCGGGTTGGATGCGGGGCTTGCGTGCCCCGATTGGCCGCTGTGCAACGGGTCGGTGGTGCCGAACCTCGCCAACACGAAGGTACTCGTCGAGTTCGTCCATCGGTTCGTCGCGGCGTTGACCGGGATCTTCATGTTATCCACGCTCGTCGCGGCCCTGGTGTGGTTCCGCTCGGAAATGCGAATTGTCACCCTATCGATGATGAGCTTTGCAGTCCTCGTCACACAGGTAGGAGTGGGCGCGCTCACGATTACGTCAGGTAACGACTGGGTCGTCGTCACGATCCATCTCGCGCTCGGGACCGCGACGCTCGCGTCGGCGCTCATCGTCGCGCTCGTCTCCCTCTGACCGGCGAAGGTACCAACGGAGTCCTCCATGACGTGAGGGTTATTCGACAAAGAAGTGGACAAGACTGACGGCGATGAACCCGATGGCGATCCAGACCGGCCACCGAGTGCCGCGATCGGCTGCCGCAATCGGGATGAAACCCCGAACGAGGAGCATCAGGCCGACCGTGGCCTCCATGCCGGCGAGAAAGGTCGAGAGCGCGCGGGGAATCGGAGAGAAGCCGAAGCTTGCAAAAATCCATCCCGGTGCATAGGCCGCGGGAATGGAGGCGAGTGACGCGAAGAGGACGGCGAACGCGGGCCTCGGACGCCAAGCGGCCCAGATCGCCGGGACGACGACGAGGCATCCCTCCGCGAACCGGTGAGCGATCGTCGTCGTCACGGTGACGGCATCCAAGCGCAAGGTCGGCAGGAAGGCGCCCGTGAAGTCGCCTCCGAGAACCAGGCCGTCTCCGAAGCTGTGTAACGCGAGGAATGCGACAGCGGCCCAGAGAATCCTGTTCGGCTCCGTTTGGATGAACGGTCCATCGAGCAATAGCCACGCAATACCGGCGCCGATCGCCAGACCGACGAAAGACAGAACGGTGGCGGCAACGAGATCCCCAAGGAGCGAGTGGTTGACGAGGACCACGGCCATCGCGTGAGACACGCCAAGGAACCCGAGGACGCCCGCAAGGAAACCCCAGGCCGCCTCGCGATACGCGAGCACCCGTGTGGTGACGGTGTAGAGGATGATTGCCGCCAGAGGGATCACGCCGAAACCCGCGGCGAGGACGGCCAAATCCGTCATCGCGGCTCCCTCATTTCATCCGCTTCGCCGCCCGCACGGCGCGGACGTGATAGACCATCGCAAAGACGAGGACGATACCGAGGGCGCCGAGCATGATCGTTGTAATCAGGGGAAGCATGGCTGATGCGAACGAGGGTGGCGGGCCGCCGACAATCGAGATGTTGCCCATCATGCTGTGGAAATGATAGCGACAATAATACGTCCAGTTGCCCGTTTGTTTCGGAGAGAACGGGAACACGATGCTCACGCTCCCGGGCACATTGAAGTCCGGCGAACTCGGCTCGCCGTCGTTGGGTGTTTGATCAGCATTGTAGTCGATGAACCAGTTGTGCATGACGCCGATCGAGTCGTTCGCGATTAGGGTGAGCGAGACATTCGTGCCCCACAGGATGATGAGCGGCGGGCCTGGTTCGTGAATCGTCGTATTCGAGAAGCCCCATCCGCGGTCGGACCGGCCATACAGCGTTAGATTGACCGGCCTCGGCTCAGCGAGGACCCGAATCGTCCCGAACATGGAATGCGAGTGATACTCGCACCGATAGGTCCAGTCCCCGGGGTGGAGCGGGTTGAAGGGAAACAGAACGGTCACGCTACCGGGCACATTGAAATCAGGCGATCTCGTCGTCAGCTCGTCCCCATTCGGGAACGTGTCGTTGTTGTAGTCGATGAACCAGTTGTGACGCACCCCGACCGATTCGTTCGCAATCAGCGTGAGCCTGACGTCGTCCCCGAGGTAGACGGTCATGTTGGGGCCCGGACTACGAATTGTGGCATTCGAGAATCCCCAGCCGCCGCCCGAACTTCCGTACAACGTGATGTTCAGATGTTCACAGGGGGAAGATTGGTCCGAGGAGGCAACAGGGAGGCGCGTACGCCTAGGTCCGGCGCCGGACGCTCGGTGATGAGTGGGACGACGCTCGCCCCGGAGAGGCCGATCAAAATCCCGCCGATGACGAGAGCAGCGCCACGTGCGAGGTTCTCGTTCAGCATGCTGCTCAGCCCCCCGCCCCTCAGCGGACGACATGAAGGGACGCCGTCATCGTCCAATGAGGAGCGCCACAAAATTCCGCACACCGGATGACATAGTCGCCCGGTTGCAGCGGCTGAAGCCAGTAGGTGTTGGTGTGGCCGGGAATGACGTCGATCTTGAAATCAAAGTCGACGAGATAGAAGGAATGGGCGACGTCGAACGACCGGAGGACGAGCTTGACCAAGAGCCCCGCCTTCAACGTGAAGGCGCCGGTCGTGTTCTCGTACGAAAACTGTCCCGTGCTATTCAGCCACGTCCCGTTTCGAACGTACGTGATGTTGAAGTTCCAGTACCACTGGTGCGCATTGATCTGTAGGATCACATCGGGGTTCTGAGGAATCGTGTCGGTCGTAATGAGCGTCTGAAACGCCGCAATCCCGACGATCACGAGGATAATCGCGGGAATGATGGTCCACGCCGTCTCGAGACGGCGATTGTGCGTCTCCGGATTCAGAGGCCCGGTCGTATGACCCTTCCGAACCCGGAACTTCAGGACGGCGTACGCGACGAGGGCCATCACGAAAACGCCGATGCCGATTGCCGGAACGAGAACAAGAAGGAACAGTTGTTGCGTCGCCTCTTGGCCCGGAGAGACCGGGTCCGCGCTCACCCTCCCTCCGAGAAATACAAACAAGAGAACGAGAGAAACGGTCGCCAGGCCAGACCTGCGGAGGCCCGACATCGGCTGCCGAAACCCGCTTTCCTCTAAAGCATTTGCGGTTCAACGATACGTGTCGCCTTCGGACGATTCCGGGAGGCCGGATGTGGAAAGCCTTATGCCAGATTTCGAAGTACGGGGCGCGGTGGCCGGATTCGACGCCGGCCACCACTCGGAGTTTCATCGATGGCGGGCGAAGTCGTCACCGCATATCGTCATCGGAACGCACCAATCGGCGTGTTCCGCTGGTTGACGACAACAAATCACCATGAGATAGGGATTCTGTATCTCGCGAACTCGTTCTTCTTCTTCCTCCTCGGGGGAACTCTCGCGCTCTTGATGCGCACCGAGCTCGCCTACCCGGGACCGACGATCGTGGATGCGAACACGTACACGGAATTGTTTACGATGCACGGTACCACGATGATCTTCCTCGTTTCCATTCCGATCCTCGCGGGCTTTGGGAACCTCATGGTGCCGCCGCTCATCGGTGCGAAGGACATGGCGTTCCCGCGGATCAACGCCCTGAGTTTCTGGATCATCCCCGTCGCCGGCGTCATCATGTGGATGGGTGCCGCGAACATCGGATGGACCGGCTACACGCCGCTCAGTGTGTACGACACCAGTTCCGGCGTCGACATGTGGATCGTCGGGTTGCAGCTGCTCGGGATTTCCTCGACCGCGGGGGCAATCAACTTCCTCGTGACGATCTTGAGGCATCGGGCTCCCGGCATCACGTTCAAGAATCTCTCGCTGTTCGTCTGGTCGATCCTCGTCACGCAAGGACTCGTCCTGCTGGCGACACCGGTCCTCGCGGGCGGATTGTTCATCCTCCTCTTGGACCGCCATGGCATCACCGCGTTCCTCTCGCCCGCCGTCGGCGGCGACCCGATCATGTGGCAGCACCTGTTCTGGTTCTACTCCCACCCGGCCGTGTACATCATGATCCTCCCCGCGATGGGGATCATCTCCGAGGTCATCCCGCGGATGAGCCACAAGCCGATCTTCGGGTACAAGGCGATCGCCCTGTCGACCGTCGCGATCGGGTTCCTCTCCTTCGGCGTGTGGGTCCACCACATGTTCACGACCGGCATCTCGATCTCCGCGCGCCTCCCGTTCATGGTAATCACGCTGGCGATTGCAGTGCCGAGCGGCATCAAGATCTTCAATTGGATCGCGACGATGTGGGGCGGGGCGATCGAGCTCAAAGCGCCGATGCTCTTCGCGATCGGTTTCGTCACGATGTTCGTAATCGGCGGGATCAACGGCGTCTTTCAGGCGCCGATCCCGCTCGACTATCCGCTCCAGGACACCTATTGGGTCGTCGCCCACCTGCATTACGTCCTCTTCGGCGGCACGATCCTCGGCGTCTTCGCGGGCTTCTACTTCTGGTTCCCGCGGATGTCCCGTCGGATGTACTCCGAACGGCTCGCGCGTTGGCACTTCGCCTTCACGCTGATCGGCATGAACCTCGTCTTCTTCACGATGCACTTCCTCGGCCTCGAGGGCATGCCGCGCCGCGTGTACGACTACCCGCCATCCATGTGGACCCTGAACTGGCTCGAGACGGTCGGGGCGTTCATCCTGGGATTCGGCCAGCTAATCTTCGTCGCCAACGTCGCGTGGACCTTCGTGAAGGGCCCGGTCTCGGATCCCGATCCCTGGGGAGAGATCCCGGGACAGGCGCATGAGATGCGCGTGCCCGGCGTGCCGACGTACGCGATGCCGATCCTCGGTGTGCCGAACGGCGCAAGTCGCGAGGGGACTACCGAGGCAATGGGACCGGCTCGAGGTCCCTGAGGATGTCGGTCGCGAGGCGTGTGGCCGTCTCGTAGTCGCCGCCTTCGAACGCGGCGCGGGCTTGCTTCAGCACCTTCCGGATCTCGCTCACGTTGCGTCCGGTGTCGCGGGCCCGCTTCGCGGTCTCGAGGGCTTTCGTCATCCGCTCGAGCGCGTCGGCCCGGGATACCCGGGGCTTCGACTCGCTCGGTTCCTCCTCGAAGATCTCGTCCCGCAACGGCTCCATCGGAGGGGCCGGGGGCGGAGCTTGCGCGGCCGGCGGCCGGGGAGGCCGCATCTCCGTGGCGGAGGCCGGGGGTGGAGGCGGGGCTTTCGTTTCCGGTTCGTCGGGGATCTCGATGCCGCTGGCCTCGAGCGCCGCCGAGATGAACTTCTCGGCCTCGAGGAGGCTCTTCTCCTTCACCGCGAGTTTCTCGCGTTCCGAGGCGAGGCTGATCAGTTCCTCCTTGAGCGTGGTCTGCAAATCGACGAACGAGTCGTGCTGTGCGGCGGATTCCTTCTGGCGGGCGTACATCTCCTCGCTGATCTTGAGCATCTCCCGCTCGCGCGCCTCGAGGGCGTTGAGCCGCTCGTTCTGGAGCCTGATGAGTTCCTCTTCTCGCTTCGCCAACTTCCGGTCGCGGTCGGCCATCCCGCGTTCCATGACGGACAGCCGATCGATCGTGTCGGCGAGCGCGCGCTCCCGCTGCGCGGACAACTCCTCGCGCTCGACGAGGGCCTGGATCTTCCGTTCCGATTCTTTCAGGTGGTCCGTGAGGTCGTGCTCCAGGCGCTTCACCTGCTCCTCGCGGTCCTTGACTCCCTTCTCCCGCTCGTTCAGCGTGCGGGCCCAGTCTTGGACGCGCCGCTCCTCGGACGACGCCTTGTCTCGTTCCATCCGCATGCCCGCGATGTCCTTGTCCATCGACGTGCGGGCCGCGATGACTTGGTCCCTCTCCTGCGCGAACTCGTCCCGCTCGGACCTCAGGCGGGCCGCTTGGTTCTCAAGCGCCGCGTTTCGGGCTTCAAGCTCCGCGCGGAGCGTGTCCAGCTCCTTCTGGCGGGCATCCAAGGCGTTCTTCGTTTCCCTCAGCTTCGAGGCCTGAGCCTTCACCGCGTCGAGGAGGACGGGGGAGGAGGGCTTGTCGCTGGCCATGTTCGGTCACCGCCTGTTTCCAGGCAAAACGAACTGGTGCATCCGACGCTATATAAGCCGTCGTCCGCGGGAATCAGGGGTGAGAACAAAAGTTCACTGGAGAGAAACAGGGACGGCGTCGCGATCGTGTTCTCTCGAGCGATCAACCGCACATCGAGTCATCCACGGCCGTTGCGGTCTCCTCCAGACCCAATTTTTGCCCCTCCATCCGTTTGTCAAGATGCGTCAGACAAACGAAAGACATTTATAGCCTAATTGTCGTGCAGCCGTCAGCACGCCTCCATGTGGAGGCGCACCGAAGGGATGGAACATGCCTGCACTCAAGGAGATCTCGTTCGAGTACGCGCGGCAGATCGCCGCGGTGAAGGGCCTCCAACCGAGCAAGGTTCGGGGCACGACCACGCTGCGCTTCACGAAGGGCGGCAGCGAGAAACTCCAGGTCATCACCTGGGACGAGTTCGAACGGACCGCCAGCGGCCGCGACCTCGCCGTGTACGAGAGCGGCGGCTGGATGAAGCTGATGCGAAAGCACTAGGCCGCCGTTCGTCTCGGGGAGGACCATGGTGGACCTGGCGTTCGGCGCCACCGCCATGGCCTCCATCTTCGCAATCGTCGATCCGCTCGGGGTCGTCCCGTTCTTCTCGATTCTCACCGAGGACATGGACGCCGCCCAGAAACAGAACATCATTTCGAAGGCGTGCCTGACCGCGACGATCACCCTCGGCGTGTTCGCGGTGTTCGGCCAATGGATCTTCGCGGGATTCGGATTCACGATCCCCGCGTTCCGTATCGCGGGCGGCATCGTCCTCTTCGGCGTCGCGTTTGAGATGTTGCGTGGCGAGCGGTCCCGCACGCGCCTCACCCAACAGGAACGCGAGGAGACGCTCGAGCGGGACGAGGTGGCCGTCGTCCCTCTCGGGATCCCCCTCCTGGCAGGGCCCGGCGCCATCACGACCGTCATGATCTTGATGTCATCTCCCGCCACCGCGCCGGAGGACAAGCTGTTCGTGTTCGCCGGCATCCTCGCGTCGGTCCTCGCTACGTACATCTTGTTGCACAACGCCGACCGGATTTTCCGAAGGATCGGGCGAGCGGGCACACGCGCGGTCGGCCGCGTGATGGGGCTCCTGATCGCCGCGATCGCGGTGCAATTCGTCATCGACGGCATCCTCGAGGTGGCGCGGACCCACGGAGTCCTTCTCTCGTAGAACCCCCATGTGCTTTTATGCGCGACCCAGCATGCGGTCCGCATGGCGGTGGAGGAACAGGTCCTCGCACGGATCCGACCGCCCCCGGAAGAGGAGGCCCGGATTGAGAAGGTCGTCCGGGAACTCCTCGAACGTCTCCGGGCCACGTTGAAGGCGAACGGCTGGGAGGCGAAGCCGTTCCTCGCGGGTTCCGTCGCGAAAGGCACCCACCTCACCGGCACGGAGATCGACGTGTTCGTGGCATTCCCGCCGGATCTCCCGCGCGCGGATCTCGAGGAGCGCGGCCTGGCGCTCGGGAAGCTCCTCGAGCGGGGCGCCCACCTCTACGCCGAGCACCCGTACACCCGCGGGTGGTACGGCGGCTTCGAGGTCGAGATCGTCCCCTGCTACCGGATCACCGATGCGAGCCAGCGGATGAGCGCCGTCGACCGCACGCCGCTCCATGTGGACTACGTCCTGGGACGGGTCAAAGAGGGCCAGACCGATGAGATCCGTTTGCTGAAGGCGTGGGCGGAAGGCATCGGGGTCTACGGCGCGGAGGCGAAGATCCTCGGCTTCAGCGGCTACCTGTGCGAGCTGCTTGTCCTGAAGTACGGGACGTTCCGCGGCGTGCTCGAAGGCAGCCTCGCCTGGCGCCCGGGGAATGTCCTCGAGCTGGATCGGCAAGCTTCGCGGACGTTTCCGGAACCGCTGACGGTCGTGGACCCTGTCGATCCGAACCGGAACGTCGCGAGCGCAGTGAGCGTTGAGCAGCTCGCCACGTTCGTCCACGCGGCCCGCGAATACTTGCAGCGCCCAAGCGAACGGTTCTTCTTCCCGCGGCCGCTGAAACCGCTTTCGCTCTCGCGGCTCCGGACGATGGCGAAGAAACGGGCCGGGGGCCTCCTGGCAATCTCGGTTCCCGCGCCCTCCGTCACGGAGGATGTCCTCTACCCGCAGCTCCGGAAGGGGCACCGGGCCTTCCTCGACCTGTTCCATCGGCACGCGTTCGAGGTGTTCGATTCGCGGTTCGGTGTCGCCGGCAAGGAAGCGATTTTTCTGTTCGAGTTCGCCGTGGACTCCCTGCCGAGGGTGTCGCGCCACCAGGGCCCGCCGGTGTGGGTGAAGAACGCGAAGGAATTCCTCGACAAATGGCAGCGGAGCCCGAAGACGATCGCCGGTCCGTTTGTGCAGGGAGAGCGCTGGGCGGTCGATGTGGCGCGCGAGGCGACCTCGGCGTCCGCCCTCGTGAAGTCGAGATGGCGCGAGCTCAGCATCGGCAAGGACCTCGAGAAGGCCGCCCGTCGATCGTTGCGGATCCATGCGGGACCGAGTGCCCTCCGCTCGGCCTATGCGGAGGCGTGGACCCGCGTGTTCGACAAACGGTTCCCTTGGGAACGCTAGGGTGTCGGCAAGACCTGGAACCCAACCGCGGCCGAGAGGCCGCTCGTGTCGACCGCGAGAATCGTGATGGCGTACGCGGACGCGGCAACGGGGAACGTCGCGTTGTAGGTTCCTCCGAGGTAGCTCTCGGTGCGGTGGCCCGCGCATCGGTTCAGCCCGGGGACTGGGGTCGGCGTCACGACGAATGGCGTCCCAGGGTTGGGTGCGACTTGGACCACGAGGCTCCTCAGGCCTACGTTGTCCGACGCGCGGAAGAGGATGTATATCGACGTGTTGCCGTTCATCGAGAGTGGCAGGGAACCTGGCGCCGCGCATTCGAGGCTGTGCGTTATGTTGTCCAGATACCCGGGCGTGTATGGACTCACGGAAATCCCCTGGATCGTCGGGTCCGTATGGTCGCTGAACGGCGGATTCAAGAGGATGATCCAGAACGCGAGCCAGCTGAAGAAGTACGTGAACCCGTGGCCGATCCAATCTCGTCGTTTGAACGGTTCTGTCTTGATGCCGATGAGCGGGAACACGAAATACATCCCGGCGCCCACCGCGATTCCCGCGAAGAACGCGAGGACCGGGAGGACGGAGTAGAGGGCAAAGGCCACGAGGGCGCCGATGACGGCCCACCCGATCGTGGCGACGGCCGCGCGAGCCCCTTCGAGCTCCCGTCGCATGTAGCCCACTTCGTCGAAGTCGGGCGCGACCCAGTCGGGTTCGTCATCCTTCCGCTTCCGGCGGGCCATTGGGCGGTCGGAAGCAGGGGGCGCTTCAAAAACCTTCGCTCACGATAACATTCCGCGCTGCATGTCTCGCGTTCAGGAGTGGCCCTTCGCCATCGTTTCGAGGACGTGAAGCGCCCATCCATGGTGTGCCACTTCACTTCGGCGCGGCAATTGGGTGAGCTCGAACCACTTCGCATCCGCGAGCGCGCTCGAACGCTTGAGGCGGGGCATCCGGTCGAGCATGAGCTTGTTGTGGAAGGACATGTGCCATGCCCCGCTATCGCCCTTGAACGACTCGATGTGATCCAACCTCGGTTTCAGGCGAGATAGTCCCAGCTGCTCCTCGAGGATTCGTGCGCCGGCGCGTTCGGGATGCTCGAGGTACTTCAGTTCATCGTCAGGAAGAAACCATCCGCTCTGGTCGTCGTACTTCGCCATGTCCGCGTACCGGACGAGCAGGACCTGGTCCTCGGCAAACATTGCTACGTCGGCGACCAGCGTGTGGACTCGGCATTCCGTCTCCATGTTGAACTCCTGCGATTGCCTGCGAGCCGCACGACCGCAATCGGGTCGGAAATAACTTGCTCCGCCAAGCCGGCCCGGGCGGCCCTCAGCGTTGGGACGCCGACATCATGGCGTGCCGCGCCTGGAGGGCCTGCATCTCGATCGAGAATTGACGGATCGTCACGAGCATCGCGGCGACCAAGAGGCCTCCGACGAACCCCGCGAGAGCGCCGGTGACGACGCGGGCCAGGGGCGTGGACTCGTAGTTGTTCACCCGGAAGAGCTGCGTGAAGCCGTCAATCGCCATCGGGGTAAGCCCGAGGACCACAATCGCACCGCCGGCCCGCTCGGTGCCGAGTCTCGCGAGGCGACGACTCAGGAACCTGGGCAATGCGTTCAGCATGACCTGGCCCGTGCTCGTGGAGGGCTGAGCGAAGATCGCCGCGAGCACCCCGAGGTTCGCGAAGACGTACATCGAGGTCATGCGTTCGTCGATCGGCATCTGGTTTCCATTCAGCCAGAAGGAACGATAGAACAGCTGGTGGCATTGCGCGTCGCCAATCGTGTAGATGATTCGTGGGTAGATCGAGTACGTGGCCCAGATGTTCTCGTGGTCGATGACGTTCGCCCCGCCAACTTGATTCGCGAAGGAACCCGACGGGGCGAGGTACGGGCAAATGAAGAGCGATGCCGTCCAGGCGACGTTGATGACCAGCAAGCCGAACAGCGCCTTACTCCAGGTGAGGCGGGCCCAGAATTCGGACGCCACGGCCGACGATACCTCCATTCCGGAATAAGCTTTTGCCGCGAAGTTCGCGGTCCTTCACTTCGCGTACCGCGCCGGGCTCCGGTCGAACGTCGACTTGCACGAGACGGAGCAGAAGTGGTACGTCTTGCCTCCATACACAGAGCTACCTGCGGCCCGCGCCGGGTCGACCGTCATTCCACACACCGGATCTTTTTCCATGTTTCGGCTCCCAGGTACGCATTCAGAGTTGGGGTTTGAATCTTCGCAAGGTCATCGAGTTCATCACGACGGACACCGAGCTGAAGCCCATCGCTGCGCCGGCGATGATCGGGTTGAGCACGATCCCGATCCCCGCCAGGACGCCGGCGGCGATTGGGATGAGCGCCGTGTTGTAGAAGAACGCCCAGAACAGATTCTGGCGGATCTTTCGGACCGTCCGGCGGCTCAGTTGAATCGACGCGACGACGTCCCTCAGGTCATCCTTGATCAGGACGATGCCTCCCGCTTCCATGGCGACATCGGTGCCGCTCCCGAGGGCGATTCCGACATCGCTCTGGGCAAGGGCCGGAGCATCGTTGATGCCGTCCCCCACCATGGCGACGACTTGGCCCCGCTTCTGAAGCTCCTTGATCACGTCGACCTTCTGGGCCGGGAGGACTTCCGCGATCACCCGGTCGATGCCGAGTTGCCGCGCAATCGCTTCCGCCGTGCGCCGGTTGTCGCCGGTCAGCATGATGACTTCGATGCCCATCGCTTTCAGGGCGCGGACGGCTGCGCCGGAATGGTCTTTCAGGGTGTCCGCGACCGCGATCACACCCGCGACCTTGCCGTCGACGGCAAGAATCATCGCGGTCTTTCCTTGTTCCTCGATTGACTCGAGGACGGATTCCGCTGCGTGCGCGGGGATCCCGGCGCTCGCCATGAGCGTCCGGTTTCCGAGCAAGACGTGGCGGTCTCCAATCCGGGCCCGCACTCCCTGGCCTGGAATCGCCTCGAAGTCGGTCGGGTCCTCCAGACGGAGGTGCCTCTCCGCGGCAGCGCGGACGATGGCCTCTCCGAGCGGATGCTCCGACCCCTTTTCCGCAGAGGCCGCGAGCCGCAAGATTTCGTCGTCGGAGAGCCCGCCGACTCGGACGACGTCGGTCACCGAAGGCCGACCTTTCGTGAGCGTCCCGGTCTTGTCGAACACGACCGTGGTGAGTTTGTGGGCTTTCTCCAGGTATTCGCCGCCTTTGATCAACAGGCCGTTCTCCGCGCCCTTCCCCGTGCCGACCATGATCGCCGCCGGCGTCGCGATGCCGAGCGCGCACGGACATGCGATGATGATGACCGCGATGAAGAACACGAGCGCGTGCGCCACCGATTCGCCGAGTGGCACGGACCAGAGGAAGAACGTGAGCGCCGCAATCCCGACGACCGCGGGCACGAACACGGCGGCCACGCGATCCGCGAGCCGCTGGATGGGAGCCCGTGAGGCCTGGGCGTCCTCCACGAGTTTGATGATCTGGTTCAGGGTCGTGTCCGCGCCCACGTGCGTGGCTCGGATCCGCAACAACCCGGTCTGGTTGATCGTCGCGCCGATCGCCGTGTCGCCGACCTTTTTCTCGGCCGAGATCGGCTCGCCCGTGATCATCGCCTCGTAGACGGCGGAGAGCCCGCCGACGACGACCCCGTCCACCGGAATGCGCTCTCCCGGTCGGACGATGACGAGATCGTTGACCTGGACCTGGTCGACCGGAATCTCCTCCTCACGGTCGTCTCGGACCACGCGGGCGGTCCGCGGGGCGAGGTCCATCAACTTCCGAATCGCGTCGCTCGCCTTTCCCTTCGCAATCTCCTCGAGGAACTTGCCGAGCAGGATGAGGCCAATGATGACCGCCGCGGTGTCGTAATACGTCCCCTTCTCCGTCAGCGTGACGCCGAGGAATGGGAGGAAGGTCACGACGACGCTGTAGGCCCAGGCGGCGGTCGTGCCGATCGCGATCAGGACATCCATGTTCGCGCTCTTGTTGCGGATCGCGTCGAGGAAGCCGCGGTAGAACCGGTAGCCGGCGACGAACTGGACCGGGGTGGCGAGGGCGAAGAACACCAAGTTCACGGGTTCCTCCAGGCCTCCGAGCCACCAGCCCAACCCCTGACCGAATCCGATGACGAATAGCGGGATGCCGATGCCGAGGCTGAAGAGCGTGAGCCGCTTCAGGCGGGCGATTTCCTTCTCCGGCGCGGAGAACGCCTCGAGGCAGGTCTCGGAACAGAAATAGTACCGACGGCCGCGAACGACCGAGGTGAGGTGCGTGCCCTCGTCCACGTACATGCCGCACACCGGATCCGTTGCCATGCTCACCTCGGAAGCGACCGCCCGAACGGCCGCGTCAACGTGCTTCTCGTCTCCCCTCGTGGAGGATTGGCGACCCGTCCTTTATGGCGTTGTGCCGCTCATCGATACATGTCGCTCGGGATCGGCTCCGGCGCCACGACGGCCGCGGCCTGCTGTTTCAGCTTCGTGAGGTGGTCCTCGAGCGCCTTCGCCTGGGCCTGGAGCGGCTTCAGGTCGATCTCGATCTCCGGCAGCAGCAGGTCGAGCGCGTGGACGAGGGCGGCCGCCGCGCGGGCGTCCGGGATGTCGATGCGGGCTTCCGCCAGGAGCGCGGCGACGTCGGCGTTCCGCCACCGACCTTCGTTCAGGAGGACGCCGGTCACCCCGGTGATCATGCCCGACTCGAGCTGCTGGATTCCGCGCTTGTCGAGTTCGGCCCGCGCGCGGTCCGTGCTGCCGATGCCCCAGACGGGCGGGTCGGCCGGCATCGGCGATTCCGGCTCCGCCGGCAGGCCCTCGAGCGGGACGATCCAGCGGCACTGGTGGTCCTTCGCCCACTTCAGGAGCGCATAGGCCACCGGCCGATGGGTGTACATCGGCAGCGGCATCTCGCAGATGAAAATCGCGATCTTCGGATCCTGGGACGCATACACGCGGGCGGGGAACTTCGGCTTCTTCGCGTAGACCATCGATAGGGACGGGAAGTCGGGGGATTCGAGGGCCGTCACCTGGTCGACTTTCAGGTTCGTGATCATGTACGTCGCGGTGATCGTGCTGACGAGCCCGATGCTCGGGAACGCCGCGACGACGGTGCCGCCCTTCATATCGACTTCCTTCAGCGTGCGGATCTCCACATCGGCCATGAATCGCGCCTCGCGATCGCATGCGGTTTTCCGGTAAGTAGGTTTGGTGTGTCGCTGCGGTCTCCCGCAAGCTTTATGCCTCCGCGTGCCAGAACTGCGAGACGTGAGCGGGGTCTGCGCGCGGGGCGTCGCCTTCGTCGCGTTTGCATTGGCCCTGTCGCTCGGCTTCTCGGGATTGGCCTCGGCGCCGATCGTGCCCCGCTCGGTGCATCGCGGAACCGTGACGGCCGGGCTGTGGCCATCGCTCCCGGGTGAGCCGCGTGCATCGGTCCTGGGCTTGGTCCGTCAGGGCCCTCTTACTTGGAGCGGCCCGAACTTGTCGTTCGAATCGTTGCAGGCCGGGTACCCCTCGGTCCTGTGGGATGCCGGCGTGTACAAGATGTGGTATTTCGGCTGTACCCCGAGCTACTTCTGTCAGATCGGATACGCCACGTCCCAAGACGGGCGGACTTGGACGCGGTACGGTCCGGTCCTGGGTCCGTCGCTCCCCCAGGATTCCCAGATCGCCGCGTATCCCGAGGTCGTGAAGGTCGGCGCCACCTACCGAATGTGGTACGGCGGATACAACGGATCGAACTACCGGATCCTGGCCGCGACCAGCACCGATGGCACGGCCTGGACGAAACTCGGGGTGTCGATCGATCTCGGCCTCGCCGGATCTCAGGATGGCTACTACGCGGTGATGCCAAAGGTCGCGTTCGTCGGGGGACAATACATGATGTGGTACACGGGGGTGTCGAAGCCCCAGCCGCCGAACGCGGCGATCATGTTGGCGACCTCGAGGGATGGGCTCAACTGGACGAAACTCGGTGTCGTCCTCGATCATGGGGCGACCGGCGCTCTGGACAGCTTCGGCGTATTCGGCGGGGACGTCGTCTTCGACGGGTCGATGTTCCGGATGATCTACGACGGCCAAACGAACGAGAGCTCCTCGACGTTGCTCTACGCGATCTCCACAAACGGCATCGAATGGCAGAAACAAGGAATCGCGCTGGAAGTACAGCCTCCCCAAGAACGTCTGGTCGCGTTCCCTTCGATCTTGCGACTAGCCGGTCGATGGCACGTGTACTACACGGCGCGGGCTGGCGTGTCGGATCTCAGTTTCTATGAAGCGTCGGGGCCCGATCCGTCCACGGCGCCAGCCGCAGAGTCAGGAATCCCCGCGATCGCCATCGTTTTGGTGGTGGTCGTCGCCGGTGCCATCGGCACGTTCCTGTTCGCCTGGTATGTCAGCCGTCCGAGGCGTCCCCCTCCCGCTTGACCCAGCCGATCCGAGGAGCGAGCGGCGCGAATGACCGGTTGAACCACCTCAGGTCGCCGAATCGATCCAAAATCAATTGATGCATTCACGACTGGCCGACGAGCTCGAATCCGTCGAAGGCCATCGGGGGGACGTAGGCGCAGCCGGGAGCCGTCAGAAACGCATGCGACGGCGACAGGTCCCGCCCCACGCCGACCACGTTCTTCAGCCCCTCGTAGAAGTTCCCCGTCAGTAGCGCGACTTTCACGTGGTCTGCGAGCTCGCCTTTCTTGATCAGGGTCGCGTTGCGGACCTCCATCGCGAACGATCCGGAAAGCGGATTCACTTCCGGCGCCGCGAACTTCTCGACGTAGACGCCGGAATCGACTTCTGCGAGCAGCGCCTCGAGGGATTTCCGCCCCGGCTCGACGACGAGGTTCGAGGGCTCCGTCTCCGCGGGCCGCGTATAGGCTCCCTCAACCGTTGCGACCGCGCGCCGATACCCGTTGCCCGCGGGAACGCCGAGCAACGCCGCGTGTTTGCGGTCCGCGAAGAACCCCTTCAAGCGCCCGGCCTCGAGGAGGGTCCGGTCCTGCGTGGCGTTGCCTTCGTCGTCTGCGACGCCGGAGGCGAGCCCGCTCGGCATCCGCGGTCGGTCGCGCACGGTGACGCCGGCCGAGGCGACATCGGCACCGACCTTCCCGGCCCACGGGGAACGTCCCTTGTGGACGTCCTCGCCGTTCACGGCGCTGCCGACCGTCGTCAGGAAGACCTCGCCGAGATCCAGCGGATCGAGGACGGCGACCCCGGGGAGCTTCCCCTTGAAGGCCCGGGCGCGCAGGTTCTCGGCCGCTCGGCGCGCGACCGTGGCGCCGTGCGCCGCGAAATCGATCGGCCGAATCGAGGTGTTCATCGCCTTCACGATGCCCTCGCCGAACTTCCCCTTCGAACCACACTTCGCGGTCAGGTATGCGAACACGAGGGTGCCGCGATGGTTGGCGACGATCCCGTTCGAGTTCGCGACCCGGAACGTGTACTCCTGGATCCGGACGATCGCCTTCGGCACCGACGTGGCCTTCGACCCCCGGACGGCATCCGTGAATGTCTTCGCGGCGTCCAGGAGGCCCGCAGTGTCGGTCGTCGCGGTCGCCGCGTCCCACGCGCCTCGCACCTCGCCTTTCCCCGCCTCCGTGGGGAGGCCCGAGAAGTCCGGGTCCTCCGGCACGCGCTTCAACCCGGCGATCGCCGCGCCGACGGCCGATCGGACGTCCGCGGGGGAGGCGAGGGTCGTCGCCGAGAACGCGACCCGTTTCGCCTTCGCGGCTCGGATGCCGAGGCCCGTCTCGCTTCGCTCTTCGGCGACCTTCGGGACGTCGTCCTCGATGTAGACGGACCGCGAGGTGAACGTGATCACATACGCTTCCGCGGCGTCCGCGCCTTCGGACTGCGCCCGCCGCACCGCGTCCGAGGCGAGGTCGAGGGGATCGATGTCAGCCGCCTCCGACGACGATCTTGCAGCGCATGTACGGTCCCCCGGCGGCTACGGGCACGTAGTCCTCCTCGCCTTTCCCGCACGTCCCGCCGTCGAGGGCGATCTCCTTCGAGACCCGGTCGACGCTCTTCAGGATCGAGAGGGCGTCGCCGGTCAAGGTCATGCCGCGCACGCGCTCTCCGACCTCGCCCTTGTGGATCCGGAAGCCCGATTGCGTGACGGCCTGGAACGACCCGCCGACCGGATCTTCCATCCCGCTGATCCACTTGCGCGTCAGCACGCCGGACTTCGTCTCCTCGACGATCTCGTCCTTCTTGTCGCGGCCCCCGCCGAAGTACGTGTTCGTCATGCGCACCCAGACCCGGCGGCCGAAGTCCTGCGCCCGGCCGTTGCCGGTGGGGCGGGCCTTCAGCACGCCGGACGTCTCGAGGCTGTGCAGGAAACCGCGGTAGATGCCGCGATCGATGACCGTCGTCTTGTGGGCCGGCGTCCCTTCCGCATCGAACGGGATGGAGCCGTGTGCTCCGGGATAAGTGCCGTCATCGTACATCGAAACCAACGCGGATCCGACCTTCTTGCCGACCTGGTCCGTGAGGAACGAGCGCTTCTTCACGATCTCGTCGCCCTCGGACGCGTGGCCCATGACCTCGTGAGCCAACAGGCCGGAGACGCCGGGATCCGTCACGACCGGCATGAGGCCCGCGGGAGGCTTCGCCGCGCGGAGCATCTCGACCGCCTCCTGCGCGAGGCCCCGCCCGAACGCCGCCAGGTCGAGCGCCTTGACGAGCTCCCAGCCCGCGGTCCCGTCGCGGAAATCGAACGCGGACTCGCGGCGATCCCCTTCGCCGGCGACCGCCTGACCCGCGATCCGGATGCGGACCTCCCGCCATTGGAGGCACGCGCCCCAGGTGTTCGCGAGTTCGAACGTCCAGTCGGAGTCGGCGTACGAGGCGTTCGTGTTCGCGACCTCCTCCCGCTTCTCGGATCGGCAGACCTCCATCGCGGCGGCGACTTTCTCCTCCCCGGCGACGTCGCGCGGCTCGATCCGGACCTTTGGTTCCAGGGTGATTGCGGTGGAGGGCATCTTGCGGAGCTTCGACGGCGGCACGCCGGCCGCGGCCCCGCGCCGGGCGATCACGACGGCCTTCCGGGCCGCCTGGACCGCGTCGGCCGACCGGCCGGAGGTCCCGGATGCGTAGCCCCACGCTCCATCGACGAATGCGCGGAGGCCCCAGCCTCGACGATGGACCTCGTTGACGCTCTGGATCTGTTCGTTCGCGACGCGCACGACGAACGCGTTGCGATCCTCCGTGCGGACGTCGCCGAAGCCCGCGCCGGCCTTCTCGAGGGCCCGCACCGCGGCGGACATGAACTCCGTCACGGGAGACCACGAAGGCGCCCCGCGATAAAGGGATTTCGCGCACCCGGACGCGACGCGCCCCCGCGAACCTTGAAGAGGACGCGTCTCGATTCGCCTTTATATTATTATTGGGCTATTATTTTATAAGCCAAGATCCATCGCGCGGACCGAGGAACGCCCATGCAGGCATCGCCCCCGCAATATCCCGGAGCGCCGTACTACCCGATGGCCACGGAGAACTTGTTGAAGAAGCGATACGTGCTCGCGCTGAACGCGCTGGGCCTCCTGGCCCTCTGGCTCGCCACGATCATCGTGATCTGGACGAGCGACCGCAACGCGCTCGGGTTCGCGCGCTTCCTCGCGATCTCCGGAGGCCTCATCGCCGCGTTCGGCAGCATCGCGGGCGCGCTCGGGTCGAAGCGGACGTCCGACATGCAGAACCTTGGCCTGCTCGTCTGGGGCGGCCTCGTGCTCGCCTTCACGATCTCGGTCCTCACGTGGATCGGCCGGTAGGCCGGGTCACCGGAGCGCCCGGATCGCCGCGGCGAACTCCGGCGCGACGCTGACCTTCGTGTGCGGCGACAGGACCGTGTCCGTCGCGATCACTTCGTCGCAGATCTTGAGGTTCGCCTCGGCCGGGCCGACGAAGAGGCCGTGGACGCACGCCGCGATCACACGTCGGGCGCCCTGGGCCTTCAGCTCCTTCGCCGCCGTCGCGATCGTGCCGCCCGTCGAGATCACGTCGTCGACGACTCCGACGGACTTACCTCGGACGTCGAGCGCCTTCGGCTCAATCTTCACCGTGTACGAATCGATGCGTTTCTTCACGAGAAAGTCGAACGGGACACCGGCGACCGAGGACGCCTCTTTGGCGAGCCGGAGCGCGCCCTGGTCGGGCGCGAGGAGCACATCGACCTTCGCGGACTTCAGGTAGCGACCGATCGCCGGCATGCCGCTCACTTCGCGCGTCGGGAGTGGGAACGTCTTGAGGACCTCCGGGTTGGCCGGGATCGCCATCGTCAGGAGTTCGTTGCAGTCGACCGCGATGTGCTTCGCGATTGTCTTCGCGGAGACCGCCTCGCCGTCGAGGAATCGCTTGTCCTGACGGCCATATCCAAAGTACGGGACGACGGCCGTGAGACGCCGGGCGCCCGTGTCCCGGATCGCGTCGGCCAAGAGGAACAGTTCGACAATCATCGGGCTCGGATGGGTCGTCTGGACGAGGACGACGTGCTCGCCCGAGACGGGTCCGAGGAGACGCACGTAGCGCTCGCCGTCGGGGAATCCGCCCGGGTGCTTCTCGAACGCGACGTCCACGAAATCGACGGAGAGTTCGCGGGCGATCCCGCGAGCGAGGGGGACCGACGCAGAGCCGCCGACGACCTTCATGGAGGGCCCGGGCGCGTCGTATGGGATGTGGATATATGAATCGTCCGACGTCTCGCGACCGCGATAACCGGCGGCGAGCTTTCTTATACGCTCCGGAAGGCTCCGTCGAACTCGACCGTCATGGAGATCCTGCGCTGGGTCGCCGCGTTGCAACGCCGACGGCGGACGATGATCCTCGTCGCCCTCGTGACGACCTTCGCGGGCGTTGCCTTGCTAATTGACAGACCAAAAGGGACCGTTCTGGAGTGGCTTGCCATTCCGTTCGTCATCGTCGGTGGCGGAACCTTCGTTTGGGCGGTTTGGCCACTTAGCACTGAAGGGCGCGCCACGGTTTCCGCAGCGAGTCACTTCGTTCAATGGATTACCTGGGGTGGCCGGTTCATCCCCTTGTTCCCCGCGATTGGTGTCGGCATCGTGCTCGCGGACCTAGGATATAATCTGAGACTCAGTGGGACCCCGACGTTGCAAACAGAGGACATCATGGCCCTGCTTCTCGCCGCCACACTCATGGCTTACAATCTGATACCAAGCCGTCGCCTCGGCCGCGAGAGGGATTTCGTTCTCCTGTTCTTCCTGTCGCTGAATCTTGTCCTTGTGGCCCCCCTGCTTGCGGCTCGCGCGTTCTCCGCAGACTTCCAGCAATCGGTCGACGTATATTCGTGGGTGGCTCTCGCCCCCGAAACGAGCGCGGTATTATCTCTTGTCGGCGTGACAAATTCCGTACATGCCGTTTCAGGGTCAACAGCCCCGGGACTCACCTTCACGCCTCAACACTTCGCGGTCCCGGTCACCATCGTCATCACCACCGCCTGCTCCGGAATCTACTCCTTCGGAATCTTCGCGTCAGCCTTCCTTGCGTTCACCCTCACGGAATACAATGTGATGTCGAGAAAGGTGTGGGCCTTATTGGGTCTCGGCTTCATCACGTCGTACCTGG
>VBMA01000009.1:0-268 GCA_005878985.1 Methanobacteriota archaeon | reverse complement strand
GCCCAAACCGACCTTCAGAATATGCTCATCGCCCATTCGTACCTCGGTTGGCTAATCTTCCTTGCATGGATCTCTCTCTTCTGGATGAGTCTTCTCAATTTTCTGCAGCGCGGGGCAGATTCTTCCCAGCAACGTGACCGGGACGCCCGGGGTCTCAGGCACGAAGCCCGATGCGAAATCTGCTCTGATGCGCTTACTCCAAGCTTACCAGCCACTCGTTGCGAGTGCGGATCATACTCCCATGTCTCTTGCCTGGCTGCCGCCGAAC
>VBMA01000100.1 GCA_005878985.1 Methanobacteriota archaeon | reverse complement strand
GGGCGCATTGACCAATTGGTTCGGGCTCGCGGGTACGCCGCCGATTCAGCTGAACGGCGCGGGGTCGAGCTTTGCATTCCCGCTCATGAGCGCTTGGTCGACGGAATACAAGACGGCGACGGGTGTGCAGATTAACTACCAAGGGACGGGAAGCGGAGCCGGGATCAGCGCCATCATCGCCAAGAACCTCGACTTCGGGGCGACCGACGCGCCGCTGAACGCGACCCAACATTCGCAGAACCCGACCCTGTTGACAATCCCTGAGAGCCTCGGCGCCGTGACCGTCGCGTACAACCTACCCACCGTGCCGGCCCACGTCAACCTCACCGGACCAATCATCGCGAACATCTACCTCGGCCTGATCACGCGGTGGGACGACGCTAACATTAGGGGCATCAACCCCGGCGTCACGTTCCCGAGCACGTCGATCTTCGTCGAGTACCGCTCCGATTCGAGCGGCACGACGTTCGTCTTCACGGACTACCTGTCGAAGGCCAGCTCGCAATTCGCGACGCAGGTGGGCAAAGGAAAGCTCGTCGCGTGGCCGGTGGGGAGCGGGTCGCCTCAGAACCAGGGAGTCGCCAACGCGGTGAAAGGGCAGATCGGCGCGATCGGCTACGTGGAGCTCGCCTACGTCGTACAGAACAGCATGAGCTACGCGAAGGTCCAGAACGCCGAGGGGAACTACATCCTGCCGGATCTGAACTCGACGGCGGCCGCCGCAGCGAGCGCGGCGGGAAGTCTTCCTGCCGGCAACAGCGACTGGTCCCACGTGTCGATTACGAACGCGACCGGGGCCGGAAGCTATCCGATCTCGACGTTCACATACATCCTGGTCTATCAGGAATTGGACGTGTATCCGAGCGGGATGACCCAGGCGAAGGCCCAAGCCCTCGTCGCGTTCCTGAGGTGGGCGATCAGTACCGGACAGACGACGGCGACGTCGCTCACGTACGCGCCGTTGCCTTCCGCCGTGGTCACGCAGGACGGAGCGACGATCGACATGATCACGTTCAATGGCCAGCACCTTTAACGGCCGGCCTCTCTCTCGGGTCGATGCACCCATGGCTTTTCCGTTCCGGCGCGGCGCCCGGCGAGCTCGGCTCCATCCGACGGGGTCGTCCTGGGGCGACACCCTCTTCCGGGCCGGCTCCGGGGCGGCGGGCGTGGCCGTCCTCGCGCTCCTCGGTCTCATCGCGATCGTGCTTACGGTCAACGCCGCTCCGAGCTTGCGGACCTTTGGTCTCGGCTTCCTTGTAAGCGGCGAGTGGAATCCCGTCACGAACCAGTTCGGGGCTTTGCCGTTCATCTACGGGACGCTCCTCACGTCGGCGTTGGCCCTGCTCCTCGGCGTCCCCGTCAGCCTCGGAATCGCGATTTTCGTATCGGAGCTGGCTCCTCCATCAATCCGGATCCCGCTGACCTATGTCGTGGAGCTCCTCGCCGCCGTGCCGTCGGTCGTCTACGGCCTGTGGGGAATCTACGTCCTCGTGCCGCTCCTCGCCGGCTACGTCGCCCCGGCCCTCCAAGGGTCCCTCGGTTTCCTCCCGGTTTTCCAGGGGACGATCTACGGGACGAACCTGTTCACCGCCGGCGTCATCCTGGCGATCATGATCATCCCGACGGTCTCTGCGGTGACGCGGGACGCCCTCACCGCGGTTCCACAAAACCAGCGGGAGGCCGCGCTCAGCTTGGGCGCGACGCGGTGGGAGTCGATCCGGATCGGCGTCCTGAGCTACGCTCGCTCCGGGATCTTCGGCGCGGTCATGCTCGGGCTCGGTCGCGCATTCGGCGAAACGATGGCCGTGACGATGGTCATCGGGAATCGCAACGCAATCTCGGTCTCCTGGTTTGCACCCGCCCAGACCCTCTCGAGCCTCATCGCGAACAATATTCGAGAAGCACTGGGGACCGACCTCTATCTGGGCGCGGTCGTCGAGCTCGGCTTGGTCCTCATGCTCGTGGCCCTCCTCATCAATGTGTTCGCCCGCCTCATGGTCTGGCGGTTCCTCGGCACGACGGAGGGCCTCGAGTGATCCGATTCAACCGGGACGTCCGTCGCCGGATCAAGGATCGCGTCATGGTGGTCTTGGCCCTCGTCTGCGTCGCGCTCGCTCTCATTCCGCTCGGCAGCATCCTCTTCACGGTCATCGTCCGGGGTTCCTCCGTCATCAACGTGGACTTCTTCACCCAGATCCAGCCGACCCCTTGCTCGCCGACGCCCGGAGTCGTCTGCCCGCAAGGCGGCATCGCGAACGCGATCATTGGCACCTTTCTCCTCCTCGGACTCTCCTCGGCGATCGGGATCCCGCTCGGCCTGCTCGCGGGAATCTATCTGGCCGAGTACGGGAGAGGACCGCTCGTCTTCGCGGTCCGTTTCTTCGCGGATGTGATGACCGGGCTCCCCTCCATCGTGATGGGGCTGTTCATCTTCGCGGCGTTCCAGCTCCTCTTTCCGGGATTCGTGTTCAGCGCGATCGCCGGGTCGCTCGCCTTGGCGGTCATCGTCGTTCCGTTTGTGGCCCGGACATCCGAGGAATCGCTCCGGCTCGTCCCCGGATCGATTCGGGAGGCGGCTCTCGCCCTCGGGGTGCCGAAGTACCGGGTCACCCTCCGGGTCGTCCTCAGTTCCGCACGGGAAGGCATCGTCACGGGCGCGCTCCTCGCGATGGCTCGGATCGGAGGGGAGACCGCGCCGTTGATCATGACCGCGCTCGGCAACTCGTTCGTCTCGACCCGATTGGACCAGCCGATCCAAGCGATGCCCCTCGTCATCTTCAATTTCGCCACCTCCCCGTACGCGAACTGGAATGCCCTCGCTTGGGGCACCGCCCTCCTGCTCGTCCTCATCATGCTGGGCCTGAGCATCGCGGCCCGGTTGCTCCTCCGGCGTCGCTTCCGAGAACGGCGGATTGGCGCATGACTTCCAAACTCGCAGCGGACAAGGTCAGCGCCTGGTACGGGACGAAGAAGGCCATCGAAGACATTTCCATCGAATTCGAGGAACACTCCACGAGCGCAATCATCGGCCCGTCGGGATGCGGCAAGTCAACCCTCATCCGGTGCCTCAACCGATTGCACGAGACCGTGCCGAAGGCTCGCGTCGAAGGCCACGTCCTCTTGGACGGAAAGGACGTCTACGAGGACGACCCGGTCGCGGTCCGACGACGGGTCGGCATGGTCTTCCAGAAGGCGAACCCGTTCCCGACGATGTCCGTCTACGACAACGTCGCGGCCGCTCTCCGCCTGAACGGCGTCCGGGACCGCAAAGCGCTGGACGGGGTCGTGAAGCGGAGCCTAGAGAAGGCCGCCCTGTGGGACGAGGTGAAGGACTCCCTCGGCAAGCCGGGGGTGAGCCTCTCGGGCGGCCAACAGCAGCGGCTCTGCATCGCGCGAGCCCTCGCCCCGGAACCCGAGGTCCTCCTGATGGACGAGCCGTGCTCCGCCCTCGACCCGATCGCGACCGCGAAGATCGAGGACCTCATCTTTGACCTGAAAAAGGACTATACCGTAGTCATCGTGACGCACAATATGCAGCAGGCCGCCCGCGTCGCGGAGACGACCGCCTTCATGTACCTGGGCCATCTCATCGAGGTCGGCGCGACGCGCGAGCTCTTCGAGCGACCCAAAGAAACGTTGACGGAAAGTTACATCACCGGGAGGTTCGGATAGTGCCGCAGGCCGCAGAACGAAAAGCGTTGCAGAAGGGGCTCCAGAAGCTGGACGAGAACATGGTGACGCTCGCGGAGCTCAGCGAACTCGCGATCCGCAAGGCCATCGACTCGCTGACCCGTCTGGACGGCGAAGTCGCAAGGGAGGTCTTCACGATTGACCAAGAGGTCTACGGCCTCCAGCTCGAGATCGAACACACGTGCGTCGACCTCATCGCCCTCCACGCGCCGGTCGCACGAGACCTCCGAACGATCACGACGTCTCTAAAGATTACGACGGACTTGGATCGGATCGGACGATATGCGAAGGACTTAGGGGAACTCACCCTCCAATTCAGTCCCTCCTCCCGCGGGGCGGAACCGGAGCTCGCGCGGATCCGAGAGATGGCGGACCGGACGATCCAGATGGTCGACACGGCGATCGACGCGTTCGTCAAGCATGACGCGGAATCCGTCCGCAACATCATCCAGGTCGACGATGTCGTGGACCGGATGCACGACGAAAACTTCAACGAGCTCGTGCGACGGATGACGGAAGGATCCCTGAAGATTGAAACCGGCGCGAGATACATCCTGGTGAACCGGTACCTCGAACGGATCGCGGACCATGCGGTGAACATCGGCATGCGCGTCGTCTACATGGTCACGGGAGATTGGCTTCCGCGGGAGCGAGCCGCCGACCGAGCGAAGCGAATCTCGAAGTGAGTCCACGGCACGACTCTATAGACCTCGGACTCCACCCGAGATCTCGTCGATGAGGTTCATTCGAGACCTGCTCCTCTCCGCGGCGATGAGAGGAACACCCGAAAGAGGTCGAACGAGACTTCGACCTATGGAAGCTCGATCGCGACGCCCAGGAAGAAACACACCAGGCGGAATTCGTGCAGAAGTGACCCACTCCGGACCAAGCCTTGGTGGATTTGGTTCACGCCGAGTTCCCCGCGGCAAGGAACCCCGGGTCATCCGTTCTAACCGGATTTTTCCATTCGAGGGCGAACGTCGGGGGCCGCGCCCTCCATCGAATTGAATTACGCGGTTCGTGTTCCGCGGGCCGACGGAGTTCGATTCCGGAATGGGCGTCCTGGAGGCCCGAGGGTTGCAAAAGGTCTATTCGAGTGGGACCCGAGCTCTCGACGGCGTTTCGCTCGATGTCGACCGAGGCATGGTCTTCGGCCTCCTCGGTCCGAACGGCGCGGGCAAGACAACGTTTGTAAAAATCGTGGCGACCCAGTTGCTCCCGACCGCCGGTACGGCGACGGTCCTTGGCTACGACGTCGTCCGGAATCCACGCGATGTCCGCGCGCGGATCGCGGCCGTCCCTCAGGAGGGCCGACCGTTGAGCTTGCAGACTCCATACGAACATCTTCTGACGTATCTCGTGACCCGAGGCGAGGATCTGGGGACCGCACGGCGGCGCGCGAAGGATGCGCTTTCGCAGCTCCATCTCGACAATTACCGAGACGTGATCTGCGCGAACCTCTCGGGAGGGCTCCGCCAACGCGTCTTGGTTGCCATGGCCATGAGCACGGAGGCAGACCTTCTGATCCTCGACGAGCCGACGATCGGCCTCGACCCGGTGGCGCGGGTGGAGGTGTGGAACCTCGTC
>VBMA01000099.1 GCA_005878985.1 Methanobacteriota archaeon | reverse complement strand
CGCCAGATTCCGCACAAATCCAGGGCCCAGATCTACCGACTCCGGAAGTGGCAGCACCGCATCCGGACCTCGAAGAGCGGGGAGCGCTCCCTCGCCCAGGGCCTCACTGAGATCAACACGATGGCGTCGAAGATGGGGTTGCCGCGCCACGTGCGCGAGAACGCCGCGGTCCTGTACCGACGGGCGTCGACCAAGAACCTCGTCCGGGGACGGTCGATCGACGAGGTCGTGGCCGCTACGCTGTATGCGTCGTGCCGCCAGTCCGGTGTGCCGCGGACCCTCGACGAGATCGCCTCGAAGTCGAGCGTGGACCGCAAATCGATCGGACGGACGTATCGGACGCTGGTCCGGGAACTCGGACTCAAGCTGCTCCCGCAGAGCCCGCGGGATTACATCGCCCGGTTCTGCAACCGCCTCGAACTGGACATGGATGTCCAGCGGAAGGCCAAGGAGATCCTGGACAAGGTCGAGAAAGACGAGCTCGCCTCCGGCGTGGCGCCGAGCGGCGTCGCGGCCGCGACGATCTACATCTCCGCGATCCTCTGCAACAAGCCGTGCACCCAGAAAGAGGTCGCCGAAGTCGCCGGCGTGACGGAGGTCACGATCCGGAACCGGTATAAGCGGATCTCTGTCGCGATCGGCATGGTCCGCTGAAGGCCGCCGGCCGGCTGCGCCCGGAAGGTTTAAGCGAGCGCGTCTCTTCCGAAACCTCCTTACGGTGAGCCGGTGGTCTCAGACACGATCGAGAAAGGGGACATCGTCTGGATCGACTACGACGCCTGGACGGTGAATCCCAACGGGACTTCGACCCTCTTCGACACGACCCACGATGAAGTCGCGAAGAAAGAGGGGAAGTTCGATGAGAAGAAAGTCTACATCGAGGTCCCCGTGGTCGTCGGCCGGGGTCGGTTGTTCGAAGGCCTCGAGGCCTCCCTGGTCGGGGCGAAGGTCGGAGGGACGATCGAGGTGCTGATTCCCCCGGAAAAGGGTGCTGGGGTCCGAGACCCGCGGCTCGTCGAGCTCCGCACGGAACGGGAATTTCTCCGGCAAGAGATCAGCCCGGAAGTCGGGCTGGAAGTCTCGATCAGCGGGAAACACGGCGTCGTCACCGCTGTGAGCGCGGGTCGCGTCCGGGTCGACTTCAACAACCCGCTTGCGGGCAAGACGTTGAAGTACGTGGTGAAGGCGACGCGGAAGGCCAAGACGCCCGAAGAGCGCGTGCGCGCAGTCATCGACATGGACTACGGCCTCGCAGACCAGTTCAAGCTCGATCTGAAGGGCGGCAGCGCGGAAATCCATCTCCCGGACGTCTGCAAGACGGACGAGAAGTGGTTCGTGTCGAAATTCCGCGTCGTGGCCGATCTTCGGGAGCTCTCCGATCTCAAGACGATCCGCTTCATCGAGGAATACGAGAAGAAAGAGACGAAGGCCGAGCCGAAGGCGGGAGCGAAGGGAGCCGAGGCCCCCGCAGAGGCCGGGAAGGAGACCCCGCCGGCGGAAGCCGCGACGAAGAAACCGAGGAAACGTGCGACTGCGACCAAAGCGAAACCGGCGGCGAAGACTCGGGCGGAAGAAGAGCTTCCCGCATCCGAGAAGTCGCCGGAAGAACTCTGAGCTTCGCCGATCCGCTACGAATCTCGGTCGAGACGCCCTGGTCCGAGACCCGCGGCGTCGAAGGATTAATGGTGGCTCAGGACCTCGGCGCAGCGCTCGGGTAGCCTAGCACGGAAAGGGCACCCGCCTCCTAAGCGGGTTATCTGGGGTTCAAATCCCCACCCGAGCGTTGTCCGGCGGGGCGCGAGGCACGCCCAGATCGAGATTCTCCGGCATTGAACGCAGAGCGTCGTCCGGGCGTGGTCTAACCTACAAGTAGAACGGACGTCTGAGGACCGTGAGACGATCGCATGGCAGAGACGAAGACGATTCTGGTGGCGGGGGCGACGGGACAGCAAGGCGGCACGGTCGCACGGAGCCTCCTCAAGAGAGGACATCGAGTGATTGGCCTCACCCGAAACGCCTCGAAGTTGAACGCTCTCGCCGCGGCGGGAATCGAAGGCGTTCAGGGTGACCTTACGCAACGCGCGAGCATGACCCCGCTCCTTCGGAAAGTGGACGGCTTCTTCGTCGTCACGACTCCGTTCGAGCCCGACTTCTCCGTTCACCCGGAGAAAGAGGTCCTGCAAGGCACCACGGCGATCGATGCCGCGAAAACCGCATCGGTGGGGCACGTCGTCCTATCGAGCGTCGCCTCGGCCGACCGGGATACCGGCATTCCGCATTTCGAGTCGAAGGCGAAGGTGGAACAATACATGAAGGCCTCGCGGGTCCCGCACACGATCGTGCGACCCGTCGCCTTCATGGACAATTACGTGAGCCCCTGGATGACATCGTCCTTCCAGCGAGGAATCATGGAGGTTCCTCTCCCTCCGAAGACGCGCCAACAGCTCGTGGCCGTGAAGGATGTCGGGGAGTTCGTTGCCCGGGCCTTCGACGACCCGAAGGCGGCGCTCGGCAAGACCGTGGAACTCGCCGGCGACGAGTTGGCCTTTGGAGACCTCCCCGCCGCGCTGTCGAAGAAACTCGGGCATCCGATTCGATATGTCGAGCAGCCCGAGGAAGAGGCCCGGAAGAGGATGGGCGACGACGGATTCCGAATGTTCCAGTTCTTCAAGACGATCGGGTACCACGTCGACATCCCTGCGCTGGAGGCCGCCTGGGGCTACCGGATGACCCGGTTCCAGGAGTTCCTCGACTCCGTGGATTGGCAGCGGCTCGGCTCCGGCCAGTGGCCTACCGCGCCGTAGAGCCAGATCCCAGCAGTTTCCGCGCTGCGGCGTGCGGGTCGAGCCGGCGGGCCGCAACATCCTCGGCGAGATTCTGGAACGCCCTGCCGGAGCGCGACCCCTCCGAGACCCGGCGGACCAAGAGACGCTGCACGTTCTCGAGGATCTCGAGCCGCGCCCGGGCGACCTCCCGCTTGCGGCGACCTCCGCTCTGGTCCAGGTACAACGCGTGCTTCTCAATGGCGCCCGCGAGGTCGTCGATTCCGCGGCCCTCGAGGGCGGCGGTCCGGATGATCGGCGGCGTCCAGCCGTCTCGAGCCTCCAGCTGGAACTTCAGGTTCGCGACGAGGACGTCCTCGTTGCCCAGGTCGACCTTGTTCACCACGTAGACGTCCCCGATCTCCAGGATTCCGGCCTTCATCGTCTGCACGACATCGCCGGTCAGGGGCATTTCCACGACGACCGTCGTGTGCGCACGACTCGCGATCTCCACTTCGCTCTGCCCCGCGCCGACCGTCTCGACGAAGACGAGGTCGGAGCCCATCGCGTCCAGCACGCGGACCGCATCGAACGTGGCCAAGGCCAAGCCGCCGGCGTGGCCTCGCGTGGCCATCGATCGGATGAACACGCCCGGATCGACACCCGTATCCGCCATCCGGATTCGATCACCCAGGACCGCACCGCCGGTGTACGGGGACGTCGGGTCGACGGCGACGACGCCGACCGTCTTGCCCCGAGATCGGAAGGCTCGGACCAGCCGGTTGATCAACGAGCTCTTGCCGACGCCGGGCGGTCCGGTCAACCCGACAACATGCGCGCGGCCCGTGTGCGGGAAGATCCGCGCGAGCGCCTCGACCGCTTCCGGTTCATCGTCCTCGATGAGTGAAATGAGCTTGCCCGCAGACCGCTTGTCCCCTTTGAGGAGGGAGTCGACGAGGCCCTCGACGGAATCGCGCGAGGCCTTCGCGGGCATGCACCTCACGCACCTTTGTCCGCCTTCTCAAAGAACGAGACGATGACGCTCAGCGGCGTACCGGGTCCGAAGACCGCCTTGACCCCGGCCCGTTTCAGCTTCGGCACGTCGTCCTCCGGGATGATCCCGCCTCCGACCACGACGATGTCTCCCGATTTACGCTTCTTCAGGAGGCGGACGACTTCGGGGAACAGCGTCATGTGCGCGCCGCTGAGGGAGGACAGGCCAATCGCGTCGACGTCCTCCTGGATGGCGGCCTCGACGATGTCCTCCGGCGTCTGGCGCAGGCCGGTGTAGATCACTTCCATCCCCGCGTCTCGCAGCGCCCGGGCGACGACCTTCGCCCCCCGGTCGTGTCCATCGAGGCCGGGCTTGGCGATCAGGACGCGGATCTTCTTCCCGATCGGACCACCTCAGTATAGGAGAGGCTCCTCCCAGACGCCGAACACCTCGCGCATCACGTCGCAGATTTCCCCCAGGGTCGCCTTCGCGCGCACCGCGTCGAGGATGAACGGCATCGTGTTGTCATCGCCCTCGCACGCCTTGCGCAGACGGTCGAGCGCTCGGGTGTGTTTCTTCGCGTTTCTCGTCCGGCGAAGCTTTTGAAGTCGGTCGACCTGGGCCTTGAACGACGCTTCGCTCACGCGCAGCGGCTCGACCTCGGTCTGTTCGTCGACGACGAAATCGTTGACGCCGACGATCGTGCGCTCCTTGTCCTCGACTTCCCGCTGGTACCGGTAGGCCGAGTTCGCGATCTCCTGTTGGAAGAATCCCTTCCGGATCGCGGGGATCACGCCACCGAGGTCCTGGATCCGATCGAAGGTGCGATACGCGTCCTCCTCGAGCTCGTCGGTCAGCGCCTCGAGGAAGTACGAGCCGCCGAACGGGTCCACCGTGTTCGCGGCGCCGCTCTCGTGGGCGAGGATCTGCTGGGTCCGCAAGGCGATCCGGGCGGCCTTCTCGTTCGGGACCTGATACGCCTCGTCGTACGCGTTCGTGTGGAGGGACTGGGTTCCACCGAGGACCGCCGCGAGCGCCTGGATCGTCGTTCGGACGATGTTGATCTCCGGCTGTTGCGCCGTCAGGCTCACCCCCGCGGTCTGCGTGTGGAACCGCAACAGCCACGATCGCGGATTCTTCGCGCCGAAGGTGTCCCGCATCTCGCGGGCCCAGATGCGCCGCGCCGCGCGGTACTTGGCGAGCTCTTCGAACAAATCGTTGTGCGCGTTGAAGAAGAACGAAAGACGGGGTGCGAAGTCGTCCACCTTGAGGCCGCGGTCGATCCCCCAGCGGATGTACTCCATGCCGTTCGCGAGGGTGAACGCGAGCTCCTGGGCGG
>VBMA01000098.1 GCA_005878985.1 Methanobacteriota archaeon | reverse complement strand
CGTGCTGGGGCTCATCCCCGACGGATCCCAGGTGCATTACGGCGCCTCGCAATCGCTCGAGAAGTCGGGCATCGCCGAGGAGATCGAGAAATCCGGTCGCTACGAGGCGCTCCGGTCGCGAATCTGGAGCATGGATCGCAAGACACAGGCCGACGAGATCCGCCGTCTGACCTCGGCCCCCGACATCATGCTCGGCAGCGTGCATGCGGTCACCGAGACTGGATCGCTGCTCGCGGCCTCGGCCAGTGGCAGCCAGCTCGGCCCCTACGTTACCGGTGCGGGGCGACTGATCCTCGTCGTGGGGACGCAGAAGATCGTGTCCGACCTCGAGGAGGGTCTCCGTCGCATCAACGAGTACGTCTTCCCGCTCGAGGATGCCCGCGCCCAGGCGGCGTATGGCGTGCACAGCGGCGTTAACAAGGTCCTGATCATCAACCGCGAGCTCACGCCCGGCCGCATCACCGTCGTCTTCGTTGACGAGATCCTCGGCTTCTAGCGCAAGCAGATGGAGGAATCAATGCCTGAATCGACGCTGGGTGTCGGCATTATCGGGGTCAGCCCCGTCCGGGGCTGGGCCGCCACCGCCCACATCCCGGCGCTGCGCGCGCTGCCAAACTACGAGATCCGGGCACTCAGCGGACACAGCGCGGAATCCGCGCGCGAAGCGGGCGAAGTGTTCGGGGTCAGCGCGGTGTTCTCAGACCACAAGCAGCTGGTGAGCCAACCAGACATCGATGTGGTCGCTGTTACGGTCAAGGTCCCACACCATCGAGAGCTCGTCTCCGCCGCACTTGCCGCCGGCAAGGCCGTCTACTGCGAGTGGCCCCTCGGCCGCGACCTCGACGACGCGCGAGCGATGGCCGAACTCGCCGCGAAGCAGGGGGTGCGCACGGTCGTCGGGTTGCAGGCCCGCCAGGCCCCGGCGATCGAGTTCGTTCAAGAGCTGCTCAGCGAGGGATACGTCGGTGAGGTTCTTTCAACGACCATGCTCGGGCTGTCGGTCCCGGGCGACGTCGTCGGCCAGCCCAACGCTTACATGCTCGACAAGACAAACGGGGCCAATGTGCTCACGATCGCTGTCGGCCACAGCTTGGACATCCTGAACTACGTACTGGGCGAGTTCACCGACCTGTCGGCCGTCTCGGATCTCCGCAGGCCGCTAATCACCATCGAAGAGACCGGGCAGCAGATCGTGAAAACGGCGGCCGACCAAATCGCGGTGATCGGCACCCTGACGTCCGGGGCGACCGCCAGCGTCCATGCCCGGGAGGCAGTGGCCGGCGGCACCGGGTTCCTGTGGGAAATCAACGGAACCGACGGAACGCTCCGGATTACCGCGGACGCCGCATACCCCGAAATCGTTCCCTTGACCGTCGCGGGAGCACACGGGCGGAGCGAGCCCGCCGAGCTTGCTGTCCCGAAGGCGCTGACGCAGAAATGGCCCGCGCTCACCAGCCTGGAAGGAGCGCCCGCCTACAACGTCGGGCGTGCGTACGCCGCGTTCGCGACAGACATCGAGAACGGGACTCACACCGTTCCGGACTTCGCTGACGCCGTCCGGCGCCACGAGGTCATCGCGGCCATCGAGAGGTCCGCGGCATCCGGGGAACGCGTGAAGGTGTAGCCAGTGCGCCGAGCCGAGTAACAGAGACTCGAGAAAGGGCTGCGCCACTCGATGCAGACGGCGGTGCGGCGCTACGGAGATCTGCGGACCGGCGGAGGTCAGAAGTCTGCCCAGGAGGCGTGGGAGACCCCGATCGTCAAGATCGGGAATTGTGGCGTCCAGGCGTCGGCGAAACGTCATACCCAGCATGACCGAAGACCACGACCCCCTTGGACACGTCCCTACGGAGGAATAGCGGACCCGGAGGGATTCGAACCCTCGACAGCCGGATTAGAAATCCGGTGCCCTATCCGTGCTAGGCGACGGGTCCAGCTCGGGCACAGAGCGGCGTGCTAATAAACCATCGACGTCACCCTTTCGATGAGGCCCAACCGACCAGATTTCGAATTCGAGCGCCGTGTCAGCGGTCCACGAATCCGGGAACGCCACCGAGGGTCTCGGCGGCTCGGACGCCGTTCACCGCGGCGCGCGCAACCTCACGCACCGTGACATGATGCAGGACGTCAAACGCCCGGTAGTCGATGCTCGTCCCTCTCTTCGCTCGCGTTGCGAACCCGAGAATCGTATCCCCGTCGGTCGACATGTGCGCCGGCCGCACCGCGAGGGCGATTCCATCATGGGCGAGTTCGACCAGTCGCGCGAGCTGTTCGTGATCCAGCGGCGCATCCGTGCCGACGACGCCAATCGTTGTCCCGGATCGCGTCTTCGAACGTTTCAGATATTCATTGGCGACGTCGTCCATCTCCCGATACCCGGTCCCGTCTTCACGAAGGGTCCCACCGATCGTGCGGTTCTCGAACGGATCGTACACGTTGCCGACACAGTTCGTCACGACGATCGCGCCGACGGTCCATGGGCCGACGCGGGCCGCACTGCTCCCGAGTCCCCCTTTCGTGCCGCCCGATTGCCCGAAGAATGGCCCCACCGTAGCGCCCGTTCCCGCCCCGACGTTTCCTTGGGAAACGGCCTTGCTGGAGGCATCGACGCATGCCTCGTATCCGAGGTCCGTGTAATCGAACCCGTCTGTGTCCGCGAACTCGAGGTCGTAGATGTTCGTCCCCATCACGGCGGGCATCGTCCCGCCGCCCTTGCGGGAGGCGAGCCGGTGCTCGAGGAGAAAACGGCGGATCCCCCGCACCGCGTCGAAGCCGTACACATCGCCGCCGGTGAGGAGAAGCGCGTGGCGGTCGATGAACGTCTTTCCGAGGTCTGAAGCCGCCGTATCGTACGTCCCCGGCCAGCCGCCGCGTGCGTCCGCGAAGGCCATGGCAGGCGGCTCGAGGAGGACCACCGTCGTCCCGGTCCGCCGCTGAAGAGTGTGCGCGTGGCCGACCCGGACGCCTCGGATTGCGGTGAGGGTCGCTTTGGCGGCGATGGCTTCCACCCGGAAACTTCGATGGGACCGCCGGAGGCGTATTTAACGGATGTGCGACGCTCCGACGGACCTTATCGGGGCGAGTCCGCAACGGAGAACGAAACCTCGTGTGCCGCAAGCTCGGGGACGACGAGATCCGGGGGGAGTTCCTCCGGGGCGAGGACCCCGGTGCGTGGGAGTCGTTTCGTGTGGATCATCATGACAGCGGCCGCTGATGCGGCGGCGGTCAGGAAGCGCTCGGCGGTCGTGCCCCGGCGGCGGTTGGCCTCGCGATGCTCCATCGTGAGTGAGGCCCTCACCGCGGCATCCGTGCCGTCGCCTTTGGTGCCGTGCACCTCGACCACGATTCCCAAGGCTCCGGGAAGCGGCCCGATGAGCGTCGACGGTTCGGGGATCGCGGCCATGAACGCGTCGCGGAATGGGATCTGCGTCACGCCGACCTTCACCTTGTGGTCCGGCCTCAGGAGGCCCAACGCCTCGAACGCATGGATCGCGCGCTCGAGTTCCGGATTGATGTCGTGCTTGTAATCGACCCATCCGACGGGCTTGCCGAGGCGGGTGGGCAAAGTGAGGACCTCTTCGTGCCAGAACCAGTGGACACGTCGTTTCCCGATTGGCGGCGGGAACGCATACTCCTCCTCGCCGCTCGCGGGTTCCTTTTCGCGGATGTCGTTCCCGTCCCAGACGATCGGATTGGAGAGGGCTGCGCTGATGAACACCTCGCGGGAGTAGAGCGGGAACCCGTCCGTCGCTTTTTCTCCGGTGGCCGCCTTGCGGATCAGAATCCGATCGATCTTACTGAAACGGTCCGCGGACACCCGCGCCATCACATTGGAAATCCCGGGGTCCGACCCCATCGACACGATCGCGCTGATTCCGCGATCCCGCCAACTCGAGTCCAACCCAAGCTGCTCCAGGACGCCGCGCCTCTCTCGGGCCACGGGAGGGCTGTACCCCGCGCTGTCGACGTAGCCGCATCCTGCCGCGAAGCACGCGTCCATCACGCGGAGATTGTGCTCCGGTAGCGTCGCATTCACGGCAACGTCCACGCCTGAGAGGATTCGGTGCAAGGCGTTCGCGTCGGTCACGTCCGCCTCGAGTGCGGTCAACGATGCCGTCTTGCCTAGGGATTGCAGGGCTCGGGAGCGGTCCCCGCGCCGGTCGACGATGACGATCTCATCCACGCGGCGGTCGGCCGCAAGTTCGAGGGTGATGATCCTGCCGAGTCCGCCCGTCCCAAGGACCGCGGCCTTCACGCGCGCGTCGAAGCGGCTGGGGCGCCTTAGAGGTTTCGACGCGATTTCTCGGCGGTTGCCCTACCTCGGCTTGGTTCACTCCTGAGTCGTCGGCGGTCCGGATTCGATTCGCTCGCGGCCGGCGTAGACGTTGAATCGTTCCCCGCGGGCGAAGCCCACCAGGGTCATGCCGAATTCGTCCGCCAGGGTCACTGCGAGGCTGGACGGGGCGCCGACCGCCACGACGATCGGGACGCCGGCCACCGCCGCTTTCTGCATGATCTCGAAGCTCGACCGTCCGCTTACCGCGAGGATGTGATCGGAGAGGGGCACCCGGTCCGCGAGAAAGGCCTCTCCGACGACCTTGTCGACCGCGTTGTGTCTCCCGACGTCCTCGCGTACACTCTGTAGGTTCCCGCGGGCATCGAAGAGGCCGGCGGCATGCAGGCCTCCCGTTTCGGAGAAGAGAGCCTGTTCTTCGCGGAGCCGCTCCGGAATCGACCGAACCACGTCGGAATTGATCCGCGGACGTCCCTTGGGCATCGGATGACGGGCCGCGACGCGAACCGCCTCGAGCGATGTCTTCCCGCACACCCCGCACGAGGACGTCATGTAGAAATGGCGGCTCAAGCGGTCCGCGCGAAACGCAACGTCCGGGCGCAAGACCGCGCTGACGATGTTGTACTCTTGGACGACTCCCGAGTCGGTGCAGTACTCGATCCGAACGATGTCGCGCTTGCGGGCCACAATTCCCTCCGTGAGGAGGAACCCCGCAGCGAGTTCGAAATCGTGACCGGGGGTTCGCATCGTGACCGAAAGGGAGGTCGTCGCGCGTTTGCTGCTCGCTCCCGTCTCGACTCGAATTTCCATCGGCTCCTCCGCGGCGAGAAGATCGGTCTCGTCCGAGGAGCGCTCGCCCCGAACCTTCCAAACCGTTGCGCGCGTCGTCGGACCCGGGCGCTTCACGCGCTCACCCCCGCCGCCGGTGCCGCTTCAATTCGCACGAAGGCATTGTAGTCGGGCATTTCGCATTGCGGATCGACGATCCCGCGACGGATCAAGACGTTGCCTTCCGGCCAGTAGATTTGCACGTTTCGCGGTCGGATCGGCGCGATGTGGACGTG
>VBMA01000097.1:9166-11697 GCA_005878985.1 Methanobacteriota archaeon | reverse complement strand
GAACGAGTCCGTCGAACGCACCGTTCAGCGCCGGGTACGGCATCGGCCCGACATGCGCAGCGACCAGGTCCGCCGCTCCCCGGAGGGGGGCCAAGGCTTCCTCTGCCTCTGACGGTGGGCCGGTCCAGCATGCGACCAAGACGCACAACGTATCTCCGTGTCGATCTTCCGGGATGAACGGAAGAGGCGGCGCGATCTGCCACGCAAAGAAGGCGCCGAGTTCTCGCGGAGCGCGAGAGATGTACTCGTCGAAGGTGCGCATCACCTTCTCCGCATCTTCTTTCTCGAAGAACATCGGACCGCCGACGATATTCTTGACGGGTTGGAGCTTGTACTGGAAGCTCGTCACCACCCCGAAGTTGCCGCCCCCGCCGCGCAGCGCCCAGAAGAGATCCTGGTTCTCCTTGGCGTTGGCCGTGACGAACGAGCCGTCCGCCGTGACGACGTCGGCGGAGATGAGGTTGTCCAGCGACAGGCCCGCCCCGCGGGTGAGGTACCCGATGCCGCCGCCCAAGGTCAGTCCGGCGATGCCCGTGGTCGAGATGATGCCGCCCGTCGTGGCCAACCCGAACGCGTGGGTCGCATGGTTGAAGTCGCCCCATGTCGCGCCTCCTTCGGCACGGACCGTCTTCGTCGCGGGGTCCACGCGGATCCCCCGCATGCGGCCGAGGTCGGTCACGAGCGCGTCGTCCGCGGTGCCGAAACCGGGCACGCTGTGGCCACCCCCGCGGATGGCGACCGCCAGGCCTGCGGCGCGAGCCGCCTTGACGGCGGCGATGACATCCGCGACCCCGGTGCAACGAACGACCACCGCGGGCCTCTTGTCGATCATCGCGTTGTACACCTTGCGCGCCTCGTCATACCGGCCGTCGTCCGGTAGGATGACGTCTCCGCGCACTGACCCCTTTAGCTCCGTCGCCACCTTCTCATTCATCATAAGGAACCCTCCCCCTCGATTGGGACGGCCCGGTATCGCCGCGACTTCTTTAACGCTTCGCTCTTCGCCGAAACGAACGGGTCTCGTCGCCCAGCACTTCGGCGGTAACGTCGTGAAGTCGGGATTCCTCGGGCCACGAGCAATCAAGGCGTAGCGGCCAGGTCGGCGAGGACCGCGAATCCTGGGCTCCCCAAATCGAAAGTCAAGCCTAACGAAAACCCAAATCCTCCGGAAGACGTGTGAGCTTTCATGAGCTTACTCAACGCAGAACAATCGGATCAACCGAAATCGAGTCGGAACATCGCCGTGATTGGCTCGACGGGTCGCACCGGCCGACTCGTCCTCAATGAGGGGGTCCGCCGCGGGCACTTGATGACGGCGTTCACCCGCCGTCCCGACACGTTGGCGGGGGTCAACGGCCTCAAATCGGTGGTTCGCGGGGACGGCCGGAACCTGGAGGACATGCGACGCGCGGTGCGCGGACAAGATGCCGTCATCTCGATCGTCGTCTCCAAAGGCCGTGGTCCGACAACCGTGATGAGCGACGTCACGCGCGCGGAACTCGACGCGATGCGCGAAGCCGGGGTCCGGCGCCTCGTCAGCGTGAGCGTCTCGGCGATCGAAGGTCAGCGGCCTTGGATTGTGATCAATCTCGTCCGCTGGATTCTGCGAAAACCCTATGCCGACTTTGCTCGGATGGAGCGTCTCATTACCTCGAGTCCGCTCGACTGGACGATTGTCCGACCGCCGTATCTCTCGAACGGACCCAAGACGGGCCGGGTTCGAACCCAGACCGGGAGGAAGGATCTCCCCCACGGTCCGTACCACATCTCGCGCGCGGACCTCGCCGCGACCCTCGTCGACCTTGCGGAGGACTCGCAGCATGTCGGGGAGGTGCTCTTGGTGAGCGAACGGCGGAAAACGGCCTAAGATTATCGGGCCGACGGCCGGATCGGCGAGGGTGTCTCCAATCCGCGGTTGTGTACGCCCGGGGTCGCGGTCAACGATTGAAGGGTCGATATCGCCGGCGATCGTTCCGCCGCTCCCGCTGCGGAGGCCCTCTCGATCGCGGGCCCTCATGCCCCCTCGTCTTCGGAGGAGGCGGCGCGCGGTAGTCGAAGTCCGGAAGAGTCACGCGAGGGATTGGTTTCCCGAGAGCCCGCTCGATGGCGCGGAGGTCCCCTTCGTCTTCCTGCGTCACGAACGTGATCGCTTCGCCGGTCGCTTCCATTCGCGCGGTCCGTCCGACCCGGTGCACGTAATCGGTCGGGACCGTGGGTACATCGTAGTTGATGACATGGGAGATGCCTTCGACGTCGATCCCGCGGGCCGCCACGTCGGTCGCGATGAGGACTTGGTGCCGCCCGCTCCGGAATCCCGCGAGGGCTGTCTCCCGTTGGCTCTGGCTGCGGTCCCCGTGGATTCGTGCGACGTCGAAACCTGCTTGGCCCACCTGCCGGGCCACGCGGTCCGCGCGTCGCTTCGTGCGGACGAACACCAAAACCGAAAGCATGTCCTCTCGCCCGAGAAGTCGGACGAGCAGGGACGTCTTCAGGTGCTGCGGGACCGGATAGACTTCGTGACGGATCGTCGA
>VBMA01000097.1:0-9094 GCA_005878985.1 Methanobacteriota archaeon | reverse complement strand
GACGATCCTCCGGACGTCCGGGAGGAAGCCCATGTCGAGCATCCGGTCCGCCTCGTCGAGGACGAGGACCTGGAGGCCGCGGAAGTCGACGTTGCGGCGGGACATGTGGTCCAGGAGCCGGCCGGGGGTCGCGACGACGACATCGACGCCCGCTCGGAGGGCGTGTTCCTGAGGCGACATGCCGACGCCGCCGTAGACGGCGTGGCCGTGGATGCGGGTGCCTTTCGCGAGCCCTCGGAGAGCGACCTCGATTTGGGCCGCGAGCTCGCGGGTCGGCGAGAGGATGAGGGCGCGCGTCCGGCCCGGGGATTGCTTCATGAGTCGCTGCAGGATCGGCAGAAGAAACGCAGCGGTCTTCCCCGATCCGGTCTGGGCCGTGCCGATCACGTCTCGGCCCGATAGGATCGCAGGGATCGCCTCCTTCTGGATCGGGGTGGGAGCTTCGTAGCCGAGGCCATAGACGGCCCGAAGGAGGACCGGGTCGAGGCCGAGGAAATCGAAGGGGTTCTTCGTGTGCGTCGTTTGCATCGCGGGTCCTACGGGTTCATCGGCTTAAGGATTCCCACGGTCGACGATGATGCGGCAAGTCTTATCTGACTTCGTGACCGTCCCCGACCATCGGCCGTTCGAGGCATCGATAGCATGAAACGAGACAGTTCCCGCCAGCACCGGACCGGCCCCGAATATCGCATCCGCGTTTCGTTCGGGGTCCCGCTCGACTTCGCATTCGCCTGGTGCACGGACTACACGCCGGAGGATCCAGGCCTCGAGGGGGAGTCGTACCAGCGGAAGATCATCGAACACACCCCGCATCGCGTCATCTTCGAAGACCTGGAGGAGAACGAGGACGGATGGGATTGGGGCCGGGATGTCGTCACCCTGTTGCCTCCGAACCGGTGGCACATGGACGGCGTCGGGAATCGCCGCGACGTGACGGCCGACTACGTCCTGTCGCCTCTCCCGGACGGCCGGACTCGGTTCGACCTCCGATGGAGCCGGCGGCCCAATGTCCCCGAGGCGAAGAAGCTCACGAAGGCGCAACGAGAGGCTTCTGCGATGCGCGCATGGAAGCGGTTCGGCGCCGCGATGGAGCGGGACTACCGGCGCTCGCGACGACGCCCGACGAAATGAATCTCGCTCGCGAGAACGCTACGCTATTTCTCCAGCGTGATCCAAGTCAGGGTCGCATACGGTTGGCCTGGATAGTAGGAGATTCGAACGAATCGGCGGCCGACGAGAGCGGCGAGCTGGACGAACCCGTCGCTGCCCGTCTCGAGTTCTCCGATGGGCTCCAGGTCGGCATCGACGATGCTCATGATCCGCTTCGTGGCGCCGGCCGGGAACCAACCGGAATACGGGTCGAGGTGTAGGATCTTCTTTCGGAGGTCCACCACGCGCGGGTCGAGCGTCTTCCCCTTCCTTGGTTTGCCGGAGCTTTTCCTTTTCTTGACCATCTCCCCTCCTGATGCAATCGCTATACATATGGCTGCTTGGGCGTCCTCTATTCAAGTCTCTTGATCCGCACGGTGGATCGTCAGGCGCACGACGCGGTACGCGCCTAAGGGTGATTCGCGAGACGTAGCCAAGAAACAAGGATTCTGAGTCAGCTAGAAAGGGGACGAACCGGTTCAAGGGTCCGTCCGTTGAAGTCGTTGGTTCAATACTTCGAGAACGCCGGGAGCGTCTCGGTCGAGAGCACGCCGGGCATGCTCTGGACCTTCGTCACGACGGACTCGAGGAGGTTCGCGCGGGGGTCCGCACTGATGCGGGCCACGATGTCGGAATCTCCGGTCGTGCCGATGATCTCCTGGATCTCGGGGACCTTCTTCAACTCGCTCATGGTCTGCTGCGTGTCGTTCGAGCGAATGAGGAGGTACGCGTTGCTTGCGTGCCCGTCGGCCTTCTTCTGGGTCCAGTCCTGGAGTGCCGGATAGCTCCGGTATCCGCGGACGTGGTCCCATGCTTGGACCTCGGACGCGAATGCGCGCAGCTCGTCCGTGTTCCGGAAGCCGCCCGCAATGGCGATGTCATGGCGCCCAAAGACGGCCTCGGCCTTCGTCACGTTGGGCTTGGCGCGGAGGGTCGTCAACGTTCTCTCTACATATCCTGGCGCCACTTTGACAAAGATGACGCTTGTTCCAAATAGTTCGCTTGGCATTCAAAATTCCTTCGTCCGTCCCGACAAGGTCCTCCCACTTAAGGGTACCTCCCGTACACGACCCAGATAGACCACATGTGGTTGATTCGCGTCCGCGAATAGACCAAACATGGTTAATCACCGTGTGGAGTGGTCACATGGAGAATCTCCGAGCGAGTACGATTCCTTCATGCCCTGCCAAACTCGGGGCACAAGGCCCAAGTAATACTACCGTATTACAATCGAATGTGGAGACGATCAGTCTAAAACTCACGAAAGAGCAAGCCCGGCTCCTGGAAAAAACCGCTCGAGAAGAGGGATTCCCCTCGAAGTCCGAGTTCGTACGGTATGCCCTCGCGCGCGCGCTCGAGGACCGGCTCAGCGTCGAGACAATTGAGGAGATCTTCGAAGCACGTCGCCAGGTCCGCACGGGGAAGACGGTCCCTTGGCGACGCTTGAAGGCAGAGGGATGAAGGCCTGACCTTCCGGGTCGAATTCACACAACTTGCGGCCGGGAAATACCGCAAGCTCGACAAGAATGTGAAAGAGCGAATCGTTCGTAAGCTCGACGATGCGGCGGCCGACCCAAAGCGGTTCCTGTCTCGGCTCAGCCCCGTAGACGCGTACAAACTCCGAGTCGGGGAGTACCGGGTCATCATCGACGTAGATTGGGACCGCAAGCTGCTCGTCGTGCTCACGCTCGGCCTTCGCAGCACGATCATCGCTGATTGCCCAGGGGGCCCGTGCAACTGAAAATTGACTCGAAAGCTTTCTTTAAGATGACGCGTCTCGGGGCCGGCCATGGCAGTCGACCTTCGAGACACGAACATCGACCCCTCGAAGCCCGAGTACCGCAAGATGCTGGAGAACCTCCAGGCCAACATCCTGAAGCCGCACGGCCGGAAGGAATCGGACCACCTTGTCATCCGATTCACCGCGGAGCCGCAGGCAGTCCGGACGTGGATCCGGGAGTTCGCCCGCCGGGAGGTAACATCCGCCCGGAAGCAGCTCGACGAGACCGGCACCTATCATGATCACGGCACACGCGGCGGACTCGTCGCGAGCTTCGCTCTCTCTGCGAAAGGCTACGGCGCCTTGGGTCTCCTCGCAGAAGACTTCGATGGTTCCGGCCAGTCCTTCCGCAACGGCATGAAACTTCGGGCGTTCTCTCTCATCGCGAGAAATCGGGATCCGCCTCCGAACGAATGGGAAGCGCCGTACCAAGGAGATATTCATGCCCTCGTGAGCCTCTCTCACGATTCGGCGGACGAGCTCGCGGCGAAGACGCGCGAAGTGTCCACCGGCCTGCGGGATATCGCTGAGATCCTGACGGTCGAGCGAGGCACCGTCCTGCGGAACGCGAGAGGCGACCCGATCGAACATTTCGGGTACGTCGATTCGCGGAGCCAACCTCTCTTCTTGCAGGCGGACCTCGACGCGGAGAAGGCGGCCGGCGTCGACGCATGGGATCCGTCCGCGCCGCTCGGTTTGGTCCTGGTCGACGATCCGTTCACGAGCGAGGAGGATTCGTTCGGGAGTTACCTCGTCTTCCGAAAACTCCAACAGGACGTCGCAAACTTCAACGCGGGCGTCAAAGACCTCTCCACGCGTCTCGCGGCGGACGAGGCCCTGACCGGTGCCCTCGTCGTCGGGCGATTCAAAGACGGCACGCCGGTGACGCTCCGACCCTTCGACGGCATCGGTCCGGTGAACAATTTCGAGTACCTCGCCCGCGACCCGGTGGGCAATCGATGTCCGTTCCACGCCCACATCCGGAAGGCGAACCAGCGCGGGGCCAACCCGTTCCTGAATCGGGAACAAGAGCGCAGCCATCGGGTCGTGCGCCGCGGCGTCCCATACGGAGTTCGGCCGGCACCTCCCGGGGAGACATCCGCAAGCGCGTCCGCGTCCGGCGAAGTCGGCCTCCTGTTTCACGCGTTCCAGAGCGACATCGCGCGGCAGTTCGAGTTCATCCAGCGCACCTGGGTCGACAACCCGAACTTCCCGGAGTTCCTCCTCTTCCCGGGCCTGAACACGGGGGACGACGCGCTCATCGGGCAACATCCTCGAGCCGCGCAGAAGTGGCCTCGGACGTGGGGTCGGTCCGGGCGGTTCTTGGATCGGCTGCGGTTCAACTTCGGCGACTACGTCCGGCTGCGAGGCGGCGAGTACTTCTTCGCGCCAAGTCTCAGTTTCCTGAAGAACCTGTGACACTCGCGGACGAGGATCGATCCGCTCACTGTCGGGCATGATGGACAATCAGGCGCGTTCCAATCGTATTGTCACCATAGTCGCGTATAAGTACCATATCGACCATAGAACTCATGTTATGCCATCGAATACGACGACGATTTCGCTGCGCAAGGAGACCAAGGAGTTGCTTCGCCGGTTTGGGTCCAAGGGACAGACCTATGACGAGGTCATCCGAGAGCTCATCGAGAAGGCGTCCATCAAGGAACACGATGCGCGGTGGAACCGGATCCTCGAGGAAGAGGAATTCATCCCGTTGGACGAGCTATGACCTTTCGGGTCACGCTGTCCGAGACGGCGGCCCGGCAGCTTCGCAAGTTGCCCTCCGATCAACGCAATCGCGTCATTCGGGGAGTGCGCGTCCTCGAAGAAGACCCGTTCCGGCCGCGGTCCCGAGCGGATATCCGACCGATCGAAGGTACCGATCCAAGGAAATACCGCATCCGGATCGGCGACTACCGCGCGGTTTACGCCGTCCTCGGGCGCGGCGTGAAGATTATCGAGTTGTTCACGCGTGGGCGGGGCTATCGATGAGCAGAATGCGCGGCGTTCCGGAGATCGAGAGGCCGCAGCCTTATGGCTCACCGACCAATTCCGGCGTTCATGCTCAAGTTCGAGACGGTCGCAGTCGTCGTTCGAGATGAGAAAAAGGCGACGAAGTTCTGGAAGGACAAGGTCGGCTTCCGCGTCGTGACGTCGTTTCCGCACTGGGTCACGGTCGCCGCGCGAGGTTCGAACGTCCGCCTCCACCTGTGCCCGGACTCCCGACCGGAGAAGGGGAACACCGGATTCCTCTTCTCCACGAAAGACGCCAAGGCTGAAGAGGCGAGGCTCCGCAAGAACGGCGTCAAGATTTCGCAGGCCACGAAGAAGGAGGAATGGGGGACGACGCTCCGATTCCTCGATCCCGACGGGAACGAGTTCCAAGTGATCGAGGAGTAGTCGTCCGATTCGGTCCCCGCAGGCGTGTCGACGGTGGCTAGTTCTGCGCGGGGACGATGTCGCCGAGCAGCCCGTCGGCCTCGTGGTTGGTCCCGGCGGTGAAGTACAGGGCGCCGGGGGTGACGTTGAGCGAGCCGGCCGGGAATCGCAGCCCCCACAGCCCGGAGATGGTGATCGGGCCGCCGTGGGTCCGCAGCTGGCCGAGGAACTGGCCGGTGGCAGGGTTGAAGGCGTTGATCCGGCCGTCGCCGAAGTTGCCCACGAGCAGGTCGCCGCCGAACCGTCCGAAGCTCGCGGGGGCGAGGGCGAGGCCCCACGGCGCGTTCAGCAAGCCATGCTGAGCCACGCGAACGAGGAGGTTCCCATCCGTGTCGAAGGCGTCGACGAAGCCTAGGCCCTGGCCGTCGAGCTCGTCCTTCGCTCCCGGACCCTGCTTCGCGAACGTCACGAAGATCCGCGCGCCGATCGTCTGGATCCCGAAGGGCGCGTAGCCCGCGGGGATCGTCGAATCGACGAATCCGCCCGAGGTCTGCACGGCGGCCCACGTCGCGTTGAAGACATCGACCCGGGCGTTGTGGAAGTCCGTCGCGTAGAGCTGCGGGCCCGTGGCCACCGTCGCGATCGCGAGGCCCTTGTAGATCGCCCCCGCATCGGATGCGTCGACTTTGACTTGAGCAACCGTCCCCAGGGATGGATGCCAGCCCGCGATCGTCCCGCCCTCCGTCGCGAAGATGAACAGGGCGCCCGCATTGCTCGGACCGACCTCGAAGGCCGTCGAGACGCCGTTGAATACGATCCCGGTCGGCGCGCCATCCACGCTGACGTTGAGGTTTCGCTTGACGCCGGTCGCATTGTAGAGCGTCGAGAAATCCGCGCCATTGTCCGAGACCCACCACGGAGTCGCCGGACCGGAGACGAGGCCCCACGCGTTCTGCAAGCGCGCGTCCGTCGTGGTGCCCGGCACGCCGTTGTTCGAGACGAGCGCCGTGACCGTGTAGGTGCCCGGAACGGCCGCAGCCGCCGCCGGCGTTGCGAACAACGCAAAGACCGCCAACGTGAATGCAACGACGCCCATCCCTCGGAGACGAATCAAACGGGTAACTTGCCTCATGCGCTCCCCAACCGTCCGCCGGAGCCTTCGAGACGCTGATAACGCTATGCCAAAATCCGCACCTGTGGGATGCTCAGTCCCCGACCGGCGACGAATCGCCATTGGCCGAATGCATAATTCCTTCGCGGTCAGGTCCTGCGACTCGTTGAGCCATCGAGCCAGGCCACACGCCACACTCGCCAGAGGGCCGTCGGGTCGTTGAGCGGGTCGCCGTGGACGAGGAAGAAGTCAGCGGGTCCGCCTTCGACGATGCGACCTGCCTGTCCTTCCCCGAGCAGCTCTCCGCCGCGGAGCGTCGCGGACGCGAGCGCCTCCCACGGCCTCAACCCGGCTTCGACGAGGGCTTCGACCTCCCAGGCGAGCTGGTTCGCCCGGAGGGATCCGCCGCCAAAATCTGTGCCGGTCGCGATTCTTACGCCCGCCCGATAGGCGAGGCGGACGCTCTCGATCGCCCGTTCCCGCCGATGCGCGATTCGTTCCTTCCCCTCATCCGTGACAAATCGGGGTAACGTCGTCGTCTGCGCGAAGGAAGCCCAGGAGCGGAAGATTGCCAGGGTGCTCACGAGGAACGTCCCCTGACGGGCCATCTTCGCGACCGCGTCCGAGTCGAGCTCGAACCCGTGCTCCAGGGAATCCACTCCGGCATCGATCCCGACGCGCGCCCCAACGAGGAAACCGGAGTGCGCGGTGACCTTCGCACCGCGACCGTGCGCAAGTTCGACGACAGCCCGCACGTCTTCCGTCGACCAGGGCGCCTCTTCCTTCTTCGGCCCGTCGAGGTAGAGCTTGAGGAAGTCCGCCCCATCGTCGAGCTGAGTCGACGCGGCCTTCAGGAGGGTGGGCCCGTCGTCCGCCTCGATTGCGAGCCCTCCCGTGAGGACGCCGCTGTGGCCGATCCACGTTCCCGCGACGCGGATCCTCGGTCGGTTCGTATCCGACTGCCACCGTTCCCGCACCCGAAGGGCAAGCGCCCGCCGCCGTCCATCCCGCGGATCCGCCGCGAGAGGCGACCCGACGTCGCGAGCCCAACGCACCCCCGCACGGCCCAGGAGGTCCCCGTTGTGCTCCGCAACCTCGAGCAGTTCCTCCGGAGGATCGGCACCGCGGTCAATCCAGTGCGAACCGCCGGGAAGCGTGACGTGGCTGTGGGCATCGATCATGCCCGGGACGATCGTCGAGCCTCCCGCGTCGATGACGTGGACATCCGGCGGGAGGTCGCCCTCATCCGTACTCGGACGAATCCAGACGACGTGGCCTGCGTCGACGAGGAGGCTCACCTCTTTCCGCAACGATGGCCCGGTCGGGTCGGCCAGGGCCGCGTCCCGATACAAGGTGGGTCGAGCGGCGATTATCGAAGCACCCCCTGCGTCGTCCGCCTCAACTCCGGCGTTCAAAGATTGTGTCGCCGAACCAGACCTGCGGCGGGTCCGGCTGGAGCCGCTCCGCCTTCGCGAGGAACGCCCGGAACCGAGGGTCGCGGTCGTGCTCCTCGTGGGCCTCGTGGTCCGCGGCGACGATGTGAAGGAGGTAATCCTGGATGCCGCCTCGCTGCTCGCTCCCGCCGATCGCACGGACGAGGCGAGCCTCGAGGAACCGACCCCGACGCGTGAACTCTTCCCAGATCGGGATCTCCCCGGGCTCGAACATCGCTTCGAAGTCCGTCGCATGATCGGCGGCGATCCGGAGGACGATCGCCGTGGTCTCGGCCGCGACGCCTTTGGTTTTCCGAGGCATGCGTCGACGATGCTAGAGCGATTACTTAAGTCCAAAGCCGCGGCCGACTCCGATCGGAATCGATGCAACTGCGGCCGAGGCACGACTGGCTAGGCCCGGGCCGTCTAACCCTCGAAGGCGGCGCGACGGTCCTCGACCGACAGCGCTCCATTGGCGTACGTTGAGGTTCCTTCCGTGAGCAGCTCCCTCGCAGAGTGGGCGAGAGCGCCGTAGGCGGCGAATGCAAGCGACCCGCCGGTTGAGAGCCGGCGCACGCCGACTTCGGCGAGCTGGGCCACGCTCGGCCCGTTCGGCCGGAGGAGCACGTTCACCGGCGCCTTCACTTCGTCGACGATCCGGGCGATGGCTTTCAAGTCCACCAGCCCGGGGGCATACGCGACGTCCGCTCCGCCCCGTCGGAACGCTTGCAGCCGGGAAATCGTGTCGTCGAGGTCCTCGATCCCGTAGAGGTGGTTCTCGGCTCGGGCCGTGAGCACGATCCCGTGCGGGTGAGCCGCCTTGACCGCCGCCTTGACACGGTCCGTCGCGACTTTGATCGGGTAAATGCCGCGGGCCGGATCATAGTCTTCGATCGACACCCCGGCCGCGCCCTGCTCGGCGAGGCGCTTGACCGTCCGTTGGACTCCCGCGAAATTGTCCGCGTAGCAGCGCTCGGCGTCGACGCTGAGGGGGACTTGGACCGCTCGCGCCAGGGATCGGACGTGATGTGCGACCTCGTTGATCGTGACGTGCTGGTCCATCCGACCGAGCGAGGCGGCAAACCCGGAACTCGTCGTGGCGATGGCAGGGAACCCAAACGAGGCGAGGATCCGCGCCGATCCGATGTCCCACGCGTTGGGCATCAAGAAGGTCCCCGACTTGTGCAAGTCGGCGAACCTCCGGCGAAGCGAGGCAATCTCGCTGGACGCGATCGTCATCTC
>VBMA01000096.1:5329-8888 GCA_005878985.1 Methanobacteriota archaeon | reverse complement strand
GCTCTGCTAGTTGTGGCCATTCAGGTCGACGGCACGAAAGCCGTGAGACCCGACGCCTTACATATGGACTCCAGGACGGCAATCGTCCGACGCCCTTCCTCTGCTGGTACCGGGACGGGAGCCCCCGCTACCACCGCGTTTACGAAATGCTCGACCAGCTCGCCGTGCCCGTAGAGCTGGTGACGTGCGGCATAGAGAGCCCCGGATTTCACCGAGCCCGCGATTATCTGGGCAATCCCTCCGATCGTCTGACTGAGGACTTCGCCCGGAGTGTGAGCTCCGCCGTGGCCGAGCACCACGAGCTGGTCTCGGAAGAGGTCGATGAGGTAGCTCTCCTCCGATCCGACGATTCCGAATCCCCACTCCGCGCGGGATGCGTTGAACGTCATCGTGAGCACGCCGATACCGGCGTTCCCCCGGAGGATTGCCACCACGTTCTGCGTCCGCTGAACCGCCGCGACATCCGCAACGAGAGATTCGGCGTGCACGACCTGCGGCTCCCGAGGGCCGAGGAATCGGCGACTCAAGTACGTGAGGTGCGGTGCTTCATCGAAGAACAGTTGGCCGGGGAGGGACTCGTACCAGTCCGGGAGCCGGCGACGCGGGGTGCTCATTTGGAATCCGATGACGGACTCGACCCGGCCGGCGCGTCCGGAATCGACACGTCGGGACGCCTCCGCCACCGCGCGACTGAACAGGAAGTTGTGGGAGACGCAGAGCTGCCGTCCGCTGCGCTCTGCGGCGTTGCACATCGCGCGGCAGTCTGCCTCGGACATTGCCATCGGCTTCTCGACGAGTACGTTCGCGCCGGCTTCGAGCGCCAGGATTGTCTGAGAGGCATGGAGCCACGGTGGGGTGCACACGCTGACGACATCGAGCCGCTCTTTCGACAGCATCTCGTCGAGTTCTCGGGAGTACGATCGAGCGTGAGCGTACTTCGCAAGCGCCTCGGCTCGTTCGGACTTTCGGTCATACACCGCGGCAATTTCCGCGACCCCGGAGCGTCGATACGCGGGCACATGACGATGCCGAGAAACCCAACCGCAGCCGACGATCCCAACCCGGAGCCGCCTCAGGAGGCGACCTCCTCGTACACCCGCTGGTACATGCGGCTGACGCGCTCCCAGGTCATTTGACGTTCCGCCCATTCTCGCGCACGCCGTCCCATCGCTGCGGCCTGCCCTCGATTCGTAAGCATATGGATGAGCCCGTCCTCGAGCGCTTCGACGTCCCCGGGCCCCATAAGTATTCCCGTTTCACCGTCGGCGATGAGATCCGTGGTTCCCCCGACGCGGGTCGCCAGGATCGGCCTCCCGCACGCCATCGCCTCCATGACCGCCAGTGGCATCCCTTCGGTCAGCGACGGGCGCACTACGACGCCGGCCCGCTGGATCATGGGCACCACGTCGGGAACTTTCCCGAGAATTCGCACGCTCCCATTCAGTCCCAGTTCGCGCATCCGACGTGCCATCGAAGCTCGAAGAGGCCCCTCACCGACGAAAGCAAACGTGGCCTCCGGGATTTCCGACATTACTCGCGGAATCGCCTCGATGAGGTATTGAGGACCTTTGTTCCTCGACAGACGCCCGAGGAACAAGACGGATCGATCGGTCTCCGGCTCTCCCTCCAACGCGGCGGCGGGACGAAATCGCTCGACGTCAACCGAATTCGGAATGATTTGAATCGGCGCGTTGGCTCCGAGGTCCGCTGCGTGTTCCGCGACGGATGGCGAGACGACGGTGACCGCCTTTGATTTCCGTAGAATGAACCGTCCGACGGTCCGCTCGTACAAGCGCCCGACGGCACCCGTCAATCCGCTGAGATTGGCGAGGGACCCAACATGCATCGTGGTGATGATCGGTGCCTTCGGACGACTCAGTGCGGTCAGAAAACTCAGAAGGAAAAAGATGTTATGCGTATGGATTACGTCTGCATCCTCAAAAAAACGGCGAATGCCCAGGCCCGCGTTCACGGCCGCGGGAACCCCGACCATCGGCTGGAGATTAACGGATGGGATGCGGACGATTTCGATTCCATCGGTCACTTCCTCCGAGGGCCAGCCATCCGGATTGAAGGTCACTACTCGGACTTCGTGGCCGAACTTCAGCAGATTGTGGGCGAGTTCTTCGACGACACGTTCGACGCCGCCGCCGACATGCGGGAAATAGTAGTCACTCACGAGGACGATCCTCAAGGGCTTGCGCTCGGAAGTACTGAGTGAAACTTCGAGGCACACCGACAAGGCGAACCGAGGGAAGACGCCGCGAATCGATGGCGGATTCGACTCCGCTGTCTCACCGGGTAAAGCTCGCGCCTCGATCGAACACCGCCCAAGCCCACTCCTCCCTCATCCTCCTTGATGAGACGCACTATTTGGGCAGAATCGGAGTAGCTGACGACGTATTAAATCATTCGCCGCGTCCTCCGAAATGTTCCTGCAAATGATAACGCGCAGGTGATCGGACGATGGAAAACTCTCTGTACGCAGGTGAGGCCGCCTACATCGGAAGCGAGCGAACCGGGGCAACTCCACACGGTCAGGAGTGTCCGATTGACGAAAATCTCGGCAACGTTTCATCCGAGACATTTCGTCGGAAGGTTCACGTTAGCGAGGGCGCGTGCCCTCGAGATGCGATGGGAGTTGCGAAAGGTTGCTCGAAAGATCCGTGAGTCGCCTCCCGCTCCCCTTGCATCCCTTGGTCGGAGCCTTGTATCACTTTTGCAAATAAGCAGGGCGAAGCAGAATCGTTAAAAATATGGAACCCATACGCGTGCTCGGGAAGGAGGAGGCATCAATGGCATTTAAATCTTCCAAGGTGGCCTGGGTCGTGGTAGCCGTCAGCCTCATCGCCGTTTCAAGTTTCGCGTTCCTTCCTTCGTCGGGAGATCCCACAACATTCAAGGTCAGCGCGGCCGGGGACGCCTACGTGTCGACGGCAAACCCGACCGCCGCGTATGGGAAAGACGTCGACGTCTGGGTCTCAAAAGTTGGATCCGTCGAGAACTGGGGGTATCTCTCCTTTGATATCGCGTCTAAGCTACCCGCCGGCGTCGTCGTCGTAAAGGCTCGGCTCAAACTGCTCGTGGACCAAAGCTACGGGGTCTTTCCGGCGCAGACGGTGGCCGGTCGGCTTCTCGCTGACTTCAACGAGGCAACCCTGACATACAATACCGCCCCTGCGGCGTCTTTCGACATATCCACGAACACCCTTTTCGCTAAGCGGCCGATGCTTGGCTTCACGGTCTTCATCGACGTGACTGGGCAGCTCATGACGTGGCGGAACAGCGGGCAGAGGACGCTCTTCGGACTCGTGTTGACCATGGACCACGCGACCGCCAATGCGGGGATTGCCTTCGCGAGTCGCGAAAACACACTGCTAGAGGGGCCCGTTCTCCAGGTATTCACGCTGCCACCGGGGCAGTACGGATATAGCATTTCGCCGGGCGAAATCTTGGCCGTCCGAACGTCGAACTAAAGCGGAAACGCCCGGCTCGGCGGCTGGCCGTAGATCCAGTTCGCGCAGGTTAGCTCGCCGATGTGCGGAAAAAGAATTGCGCG
>VBMA01000096.1:0-5290 GCA_005878985.1 Methanobacteriota archaeon | reverse complement strand
ACCGCGATCGATCTAGCCTTCCCAATTGCACCGCGAATCGATGCATTAGCACACGGCTCGTCGGTGCCGCCGGCGAGCAGGTTCATATCTTGTTTCCTCTTTACGTAAATAAGGCCCGTTTGTTCGAGTTTCATATGGAGAATCTGCAGCGAGACAGCCATCACTGGTTACTGCCCCCGATGTCCTCAGTCGACCCGGGCGACACTGGACATCGGAGCCGACTTCTGGTCGCGCTCGATGACCGCACGGCGCTGTTGGCCATTCTCTTCGTCGCTACAGCTGTCGCGGCCGGGACCCTGTGGATTGTGTCGCAGACGATCGATCTCTATTTCCCTGCGGATGCGGGAGAATATGTTGCAGATGCGAGGGCCCTCCTCGGTGGGGGTGTTCGGGAGATACGCCACGCCCCGCTGTTCCCGCTACTCGTCGCGCTCTCCCTTGGACCGCTTGGCCCTGTGTTGTCTACGCAACTCAGCATGGCAATCGCGATATTCCTGCTTCCGGTCGGTCTGTTTCTCATGCTCCGTCAATGGCTTCCGGTTGTCCCGAGCTTGACTGCCGCCTCCGTCGCCGCCCTTACGCCAATGACCGCAGATCTGGTGGGATGGGGCGGCGGGGCCACATTCATCGGATTGGACATGATGGTGTTGGCCATTGCGACGATGGAGGCTTGGCTGCGCGAGACAGGAAAGCAAGGGCCCTACGTCGGAGTTTTCGCGGGGCTTACCGTGATGGCGCACCCGTTCATGGCTGCGGGGATGTTTCTCGTCCTCGCCGTCCGATGGCTTGAGCATGCGCTATCGCGCCGACACTTTTCGACCGACTGGAGCGCCCTGGGACTTCGGGGTTTCACTTCCTTCTTCGTCGTTGTCACACTCTTGTTCGGCACCGCTGCTGGGTATTATCTCAGTCTGCGAGGGACAGTCGCGAGTGTTTCTCTCGACATTCTCCGGGCCTGGGACGTTCTCGTCTGGGGAACACGTGGCAACCTTGCGATCCTTTTCTTCATCTTGCTCGCCTTGGCCCTTCCACTGCAGGTCGTCCGGTCCGTCATGTTCTTGGTGACAGTCCCGCTTGGCGCAATTGCGTTTCTAATCCCTCTCCTGCTATCATGGGATATTACCTACAATCTCAGAGTTGTCTACTTTCTTCCGATCTTGGTGGCTGTGGGGGTTGGCCTCCTTTCGCAGCTGACGCTCGAGACGTTCCAGGACCGTGGCGTTTCGAGAACACTCCTATCCATCGGTGCGGCCGTCCTCCTAGTTGCCGCGCCGATTGCCGCGACGTACGGCTTCGGTTACATCGAGTGGACACAGGTCGATTCCAGTTACTATCAGCGAATCCATTCGGACGACCTCCCGGCGTTCGAATATCTGCGCACGGGGCAAGGGACGGTTGCCACTTCTTGGTCTGAAGGGCTCTATGACGAGGGGAAAGTCAACGGATGGTTCGTGGAAGGCCTGAGCAATCGGCCCGCGATAGGACCGGGTGCTCCATGGACATGGACGATCGCGAACGTTGGAGAATCGGAACTGGATCTTCAGCGTTTCTTTTCCGGGACCGCGGGAATCGAGAACGGAGCTATCCAAGCTTCGGTGTCCCCCACCGGGCATCTAGCGGACCCCGCAATCCAGGTCGATGTGGCGGGCTTCTACTATCCGCTGGCGTACCTCAACAGCTTGAGCAACGGTTATCCAACGACGGTCACTCCGGGTGTTGTTCCGACGGTGGGCTCCGACACAATTGAATTCAGGCAACCTTCGACGAACTCGAGCGGAGTGGTCACCGAGCGCATTCAACTGAATGAAACCCGTGTGATCGTGAGGTTCAGCTTGACAGGAGGCTCGCCGAGTCTTGGCGACTGGGAGGTGTGGATTTGGCCCGCGTACTTCGTCGACTGGGCGATCATCGATGTCGGCTTGACCAGCGTCACAACTCACGTCGATTACCGGACGGGCTCGATCTCCGCGAACTATTCCGTTCTGGATTCGGGATCAACGTTGAGGTACTACGAGTCACATCCGATTTGGGGAATCCCGGCGATCGCGGTTCGGCGTTCCCAAGCCACGTCGGTCTCCTTCGAAATCACGGTAGCAGGTACCGATCCTGTGAGAACCTCTCGTCAATTTGATGAGAAAAACATCACCAAGCAGTTGTCCATTACAACCGTCCTCCTGTGGATGGACACCGGCTGGATGTTTCGGTTTGACAATCAGGCATGCTATCGACGCTCGTTCGTGACTCCGAATCTTGTCGTGTACGAAGTCGAGCCGGCGTGTCGGATTTGAGCAAGGGACTATCGATCCGTCGCCTAGACACATGGAAGGCGCATGCTGGCCACGATCCTATGTGGCCGCCACGCGCTTTCGACCAAATATGTGAATGTATGCGGCGTACTTCGACAATCCCGGGAGCGCGCGCAACAGCCGTCGGTCAAACTCATCGAAATGACGAAGCGCTGTTTCACTCGCAAGCCTCGAAATTCGTACGCGCGGGACAATGAATGGAACTGCGTACGTTAAGAGGAAATGTGGGCTGACCTCGGAGAGATCCCAATAGTCCTGCACAGAACGCCGATACTCCTCCCATCTCAGAGGCCGTTCGTTTGCATCGTGCCACGTCGTCGGAAACAGTCTTCGGGCCATCGCGTACACCGGATTTCCGGCGAGTGGTTCCTGAAGTAACAGAAGACCCGCTGGCCTCAGGATCCGACTGATCTCGGCCAACGCCTCGCGGAGGTCATCGGGCACGTGGTGCAGGGTAGCGCGGGCCGCGGCCCCGTCGAAGACTCCGTCTTTGAACGGAAGGCGGCGGACGTCGGCTCGAACAGGATTCGCTTCTGAAGGGACGAGCCTCAGAGCATCGCGATTGATGTCCAAGACGACCACCCGACAGCCTTTCTCGGCAAGTGGAGCTGTAAGATTCCCGTCATCCCCGCCGACATCGAGGATTGTTGGCCTCGGAGCGCTCTCGAGAAATTTCAGCGTCTTGCTGTCCAACACCGCCCAGAACAGCGCGTGGGCTTGCTTATCCCGCATCCACTCGAGTTTCACCGCATCAGCATCCCATATGCAACGCGTCTTCTCCTTTTATCCATCGCCCCCGTGAAAGCCATCTGGCACGGTGGAAGGCAGGAGTGTCGTCGTCCGACATCTTCTCCAAGATCAGAGCGATGAGACCCCGGGCACAGGATTCGGGCTTTAGGGAGCCAGGAGGTTTCAGGCCAAGACTCAAGTATTCAGAAACCCCTAGCACGACCGCGGTGGGGGAGACGTTACGTTCGCCTTCGGCAATCGCCCTTTGGCTTGGATCCTCGTCGCGGCAAGCGTAGCGACCGTCTTCGCGATTGGCGTGGTACCGGCGCTACAATCAACATCTAAGACGTTCAACGCGCCGGCCTCGGGTGATACCTACCTCTCGAGTTATGCGTCGTCGAGCACGTATGGGACTGCGCCGGTCCTGTGGGTGTCGCGGGGCGGGGGCCACGAGAACTGGACGCTGATTCAGTTCGACATTGCTGGAAAGCTCCGTCCTGGCGATCTCGTCGTACAAGCGAGGATGCGGCTTGCCGTCAGCGATGCGAATGCCCCCAGTTGGCCCGTCGTCGTCACGACCGGACGGTCCCTGACGGCCTGGCAGGAAAATGCTACGACGTTCGGGACGGCTCCCCACCTCTCCTTCGACACGAGCACCGCGTCCGTCGTTGGCACTGGAGGGACGCCATCCCGGGGAACCACCGTCTGGATTGATGTTACGAAACAACTGCGGCGCTGGCACTCGTACGCCGGACCTTCGAACTTCGGGACCGTGCTCATGATGGGCCCGACGGTGGTGAACGGGGCAGTCGGGTTTGCAAGCCGAGACAACGTCAATCTTGAGAAGCCGTTGATTGAGGTGACCTTTCAGCCAGGCCCAAGGACCTACGGGTATGCCTTAGAATTCGGATTCGTCGCGGTTGCCACAGCTCGGCCTGAGTAAAATCCTTGGCGACGTGCGAAAGGGTTTAGCGCTCGAAACAGCTGTGCTGTCCGGATGGAGCGTGTCAAGGCGGCCCGCGGCACGTCGTTGCGCTGCCGGGGATGGCGGCAAGAGGCGGTCCTGCGAATGCTCGAGAACAACCTGGAGAACGCGGAGAAGCCGGACGAGCTGATCATCTACGGTGGGACCGGAAAGGCAGCTCGGAACTGGGAGTCCTTCCATCGGATCGTCGAGGTCCTCCACACCCTCGGCGACGACGAGACCCTGATCATCCAGAGTGGCAAGCCGGTCGCGGTGTTCACGACCCATCGGGATGCCCCCCGCGTCTTGATCGCAAACGCCCACCTCGTGCCGAAGTGGTCGAACTGGGAGACGTTCTACGAGCTCGAGAAGCTCGGCCTCACGATGTACGGGCAAATGACCGCCGGCGGTTGGTCGTACATCGGATCCCAAGGGATCGTCCAAGGGACGTACGAGACGTTCGCGGCATGCGCGCGAAAGCACTTCGGCGGTTCCCTGAAAAGTCGACTCGTCCTGACGGGCGGGATGGGCGGCATGGGTGGCGCGCAGCCTCTCGCCATCAAGATGAATGAAGGCGTGTGCCTCGATGTGGAAGTCGACGAAACCCGAATCCGACGTCGGGTGTCGAACGGATATTGCGATCGAATCGTGTTCGAACTCGACGAGGCTTTGGAAATGGCCCTCGATGCGAAAGCGAGCGGGACCCCGCTCTCCATCGGCCTCGTCGGGAATTGCGCCGACGTTCATCCCGAGTTGGTGCAGCGCCGGATCCGTCCGGACATCGTGACGGACCAGACCAGCGCGCACGACCCGCTCGGGGGATACATCCCGCGCGGCCTGTCGGTTTCGGAGGCTACCGCCCTGCGTTCCAAGGATCCCAAGGAGTACGTGGGTCGCTCCCGAGAGTCGATCGCGATCCACGTCCGGGCAATGCTCGATTTCCTCCGGGCCGGGAGCGTTGTCTTCGATTACGGGAACAACATCCGCGGTCAGGCGAAAGAGGCCGGGGTCGAAGACGCCTTCGCCTTCCAAGGCTTCGTGCCGCTGTTCATCCGCCCGCTCTTCGCGGAGGGCCGCGGTCCGTTCCGGTGGGTCGCGGTGACCGGCAATCCGGACGACATCATCAAGACGGACAGCGTCGTGCTGCGGGAGTTCCCGCGAGACGAGACGCTCGCCCGGTGGATTCGCCTTGCGGAGAAGTACCTCCCCTGGGAAGGCCTCCCCGCGCGGGTGTGTTGGCTCGCCTACGGGGAGCGGGCGCAATTCGGGAAGGCGATCAACCGGATGGTGG
>VBMA01000095.1 GCA_005878985.1 Methanobacteriota archaeon | reverse complement strand
CTAGGGCGCTGGTCGGCTCGTCGAGAATGATGAGCTTGGGATGGACGATGAGAGCGCGGGCGAGCGAGAGACGCTGACGGCCCCCTCCGGAGAACTCATGGGGATACTGGTCCAGCGATCCGCCGGGAAGCCCGACCGTAGGAAGCAACTCGGCGACACGCGATCGGAGTTCCGCGCGGCTGACCGTTCCTTGGGCCCGGGCCGGCTCTCCAACGATCTGCCAGACGCGGAGTCGGGGGTCCAGTGACCCGACCGGATCTTGGAAGACGACCTGGACCTTTCGGCGGATGGCACGAAGACCGCTTCCCTCGAGGTTCGTGATGTCCTTGCCGTCGAGACGAATGGTGCCCCGAGTGACGTTGTGAAGTCGGGCGACCGACCAACCCAGGGTCGTCTTGCCCGAGCCCGATTCGCCGATCAGACCTAGCGTCTCCTGAGCCTGGATATCGAACGAAACCCCGTCGACGGCGTGGATGACCTCCTTCGAGAGTCGTTTTACCGCGTCGAAGAAAGACTGCGTCACGGGGAAATGCTTGTAGACGTCGCGGACCTCCAGGATCGCGTCGGTCATGCGAGGGATGCGACCTCCTCGCTGAAGTAGCACGCCGCCCTGTGGTCCGACGACCGCGCTCCCTTCGCCGGTTCGAGAGGCGGACCCGGTTCGCGGGCGCACAGATTCTGCGCGAGAGGACAGCGCGGATGGAAGGTGCATCCGGTTGGAAGGTTGGAGAGGTTCGGGACGGAGCCCGGCAAGGAGGGAAGGGGCCCCTGGTCTTTGTACTGCTTGGGCACGGAGCGGAGTAGAGCCTTGGTGTACGGATGCCGCGGCGATGAATACACCTCGTCGACCGGGCCGAACTCCACGAGGTGGCCGGCGTACATGACTCCGACATCGTCGGCCATCTCCGCGATGACGCCCAAATCATGGCTGATGAACAGGATCGAGGTCCGCACTTCCTCCATGAGCTCCTTCATCAGCGTGAGGACCTGCGCCTGAATCGTGATGTCGAGCGCGCTCGTCGGCTCATCCGCGATCAAGAGCGACGGCTTCTCGCTCAACGCCATCGCAATCATGATTCGCTGGCGCATGCCCCCGGACAGTTCGTGCGGATAGAGGTTCAGGATCGTTTCTGGATCGTTGATGCGAACGAGCCGGAGGTACTCGAGGACGTCCGATCGGAGCTCGTCCCGGCTGAACCCGGCCGGGCGGCGCATCTTCCCGCGGGGGAGGGACGGGGCGAAGGGTCGCTTCAGGACTTCGGACGCCTTCGGCGCGGGGGTCCGCGAGTAATCGTGAGGCTGCGCGTCGGTGAACAAGACCGGAGAGCGCCCGGTCTCGCGCATCTTGCGGATGCGCACGGCCTCGACCAGCTGATCGTAAACCCGATAGGCGGGGTTCAGGGAATTGATCGGCTCCTGAAAGATCATGCTCACCGCGGTACCGCGGGCGAGAGGCAGTTTCCACTTTGGCAGTGCGAGCAGGTCGATTCCGCGGAACCAGATTTTCCCCCGGCGGATGCGAGCAGGTGGCTCGCGCAAGAGCCGCGGGATGGCGTGGGCCAACGTGCTCTTTCCGCAACCGGTCTCCCCGACGATTCCGGCCACCCGGCCCGGCGTCATTTCGAACGAAACGTCTTGGAGCGCATGGAACGTCCCGGCGCCCACCTCGTAGTCGACGGTCAAGTCCTCGATCCTGAGAAGCGGGTCTGCCACTCGGCTACGCCTCCGACCTCGCCGAGGTGGCCGGGACCGACGTCGCCGGGATCGCGGCCTGCGTCAGCGCACGCCGACTCCGCGGGTCCAAGATGTCTCGCAGACCGTCGCCGAGGAGGCTGAACGCCAAGACGGTCACGAAGATCGCGAGGCCGGGGAAGATGACCATCCAAGGGAAGAGGAGCAGGTAGTCTCCGTACGCTTCGATCATATTGCCCCACTCGGGCACGCTCGCCGGGACCCCGATGCCGACGAAGGAGATGGTCGAGAAGACGACGAGGACGGTCCCGACGTCCATCGTGAAGTAGACGATGAGCGGCTCGAGGATGTTCCGCAGCACGTGGCGAAACAGAATCCGGCCTCCAGAGACGCCGGCGGCCTTCGCCGCGGTGACGTACGGTTGGTGTTTGACCGCCAGGACCTCGCCCCGGGTGAGTCGAACGTAATAGGGCCACCACGTCAGGAGCACCGCAAGAACTGACGGCCCGGTCCCTCGACCGAGGGTTGCCGCGATCGCGAGGGCGAGGACGAGGGACGGGAAGGCGAGGAAGACATCGGTCACCCGCATGATGGTTAGCGAGATGACGCCACCGAAGGTCCCCGGCTTGTCCCAGAATCCCGCGACGAGCCCGAGGCCCCCGCCCAGGAGCAGGGCGAAGCCCGCAATCGCGAACCCGATCGCGAGGTCGAGCGGCAGCGCGACCAGGAGACGCGAGAACAAATCCCGGCCACTCGTGTCGCTGCCCATCAGGTGCCAGTAGCTTCTCCAGATCGCCGTGGCTCCCAGGTAATCGAGGCTCACGTTGCCGGTCGTCCCGGCGTCCGACTCGTGGGTGACGTTCAGGTAGAGGCTCGTCGTGGAGAGCTTTGACACGTCCCATGTCGTCAGGTTGGTCACGTCGACGCGGACGTCGCGGCCTACGGAACGGACGGAGTACTTCGGAGACCATGTGGTCCCGCCATCGAAGCTCACTCGAATGGCGACGTATTGTCCCGGGTCCGTTCCGTTCGGAATGAGCCAAACCGCGAACCCGACCGATTCGATCGAGTTCCGCTTGATCCCCATCGGGAAGTTCGTTGCCACGAGGAAATCCCCGGTCCGGTTGGACACGGCACCGATGCCGTCTACGCGGTTCGCGTTCGCCGCGTTCACCCATGGCGTCGTGCGGTTGCTCTGGAACGACTCGTTCCGCAGAACCGGGGCATTCGTCCAGGGAGGGATGTTCTTCTCATCCACGAGTCCGTTCGGGTCGAACGGCGTAATCGAAGACGGGCTGCCGAAGAGGACTTGGGTCACCGGGGGAGTGACCACGACCAAAAACGCGGTCGCGGAGAGAAAGACCACCAGGACGAATCCGACGAGCGTCAGCGGATTTGCCCGTAACACTTTCACGAGGTTCCGGAATCCGTGGCCCGCCGCCCCAGATACCATCCCAACGGACTTTAGCAGCGAACGAAGGTCCGGTGCAAGTGGAGGTCCGGAATCCGATGACTCCATCTAGCGCCACTCCACGCGCGGATCCAGTAGGCCGTAGAGCACATCGGCCACCAGGTTCGCCACCACGACTCCAATCGCGAAGAAAATCACGACGCCGATGGTTCCGTTGAAATTGTACTTCGTGATCGCGTCAAACGCATAGGCTCCGATTCCAGGCCAGACGAAGATCTCTTCGATGACGACCGTGGTAGAGAGCAGGCCACCCGCGGTAATGCCGAGAATCGTCGTGGTCGAGATGAGTGAATTTCGAAGCGCGTGTTTGTACAAGACAAGAAAGTCGGACAGCCCCTTGATTTTCGCCGTCTTCACGTAGTCCATCGGCAGGACCTCGAGCATCGAGGTGCGGGTCATGCGAGTCGCGATGCCAAGGTTGATGAACGCGAGGGCCGAGGCGGGCAGGATCAAGTGGAGGACCGCGTCGGCCGCGGCCGCGAAGTTGAGGTTCACGAGCGCGTCGAGGACGGACATATGAAAGGGCTCGGGAAACGTCGGAAACGAGCTGAAAGCTCCCGTCCGGGGGAGGCCGAGGGCGGGGCCAATCGCAATTGACAAGATCACGCCGCCGAGGTACGTCGGTGTGGCCCAGCCACTGAGGTAGAACGTTCGAACGATGTGGTCCTGCCAACGACCGCTATTGTTGGCGGCAACCACCCCGAGCGGGATTCCAAGCAGAATCATGAAAAGCAGTGCCGTGAGCACCAGCTCGAGCGTTTGGGGAAACCGGCTCAGTATCGTCGGCAGGACTGGCACGCCGAGCGGGCTCGTCCCCCAGTCGCCCGTCACGAGCTTCGACAGGTAACTGAAGTACTGAGTCAGGGGCGGCTTGTCGAGGTCGTTGTTGTGGATGCAAAGCTGAATCGTGGCCTCGGTCGCGCGAGGCCCAGACCAGACGTTGCACGGATTTGGAATCGCGATGTGGGTAAAGAAGAACGTGATCGTTACGACGCCGAAAAGGACCGCGACGAGCTGAACGAGCCGCTTGCCGACGAAGACGACCAGATCGCTTGGATTGCGTCCCACGGAACGTCAGCCCTCTCCGGAACCGACGACGGTCCGGTTCCGCTCCATGTCGAGCCCTCCGCGCGCGCGACCGCGGTTCGTGTTTTCGTAGAAACCCCCTAGGGAGATAAAGGTACGGAGGGCCGTTGTCCTGACCTTGCTGAATCAGGTCTGGGGCGGAACTTCACTGCATCGCTCCGGTGGGTGAGAAGACAGAAGGGTGGACAGGCTAAAGTCCTAAATAGAAGGACCCTTCTCGCTGCACGGCGGATTTTCATGTACCAGCGGGTCCAGCGGGAAGACGTCGTCCGGATCCCGCCAGAGCGCCTCGGGGAGGACATCGACGCGGTCGCCCGGGAGCTCACGCGCACCACGCTGGAAGGCAAGATCGGGGCGGACAAGACCCTCACGCTGATCGCGAGCAACATCGAGCGGGTCGGCGAAGGGCGGATCGTCCACGGGGACGGTGCGGTCTACCAACGGGTGCGGTACGACGCCCTCGTGTTCGCGCCGACGCTCCAGGAGATCGTCGAGGGAACCGTGGTGGAAATCCTTAAGTTCGGCGCGTTCGTGAGATTCGGTCCTCTGGACGGCCTCCTGCACATCTCGCAGGTCATGGACGATCGGGTCGACGTCGACGAGGAGGGCCAGCGGCTGATCGGCAAGGACACGAAGCGCGACCTCCGGATCGGCGACAAGGTCCGGACGCGCATCGTCGCGGTGTCCCTGAACGAACGGGCGCCGCGGGAGTCGAAGATCGGCCTCACGATGCGTCAACCGGCGCTCGGGAAGCTCGACTGGATCGAAGAGGACCGCGCGAGGGCGGAAGGCCGCGTGAGGAAGAGGAAAGGCTGAGCCATGGTCGTGAAGATTCCGAAGGCGTGCAAGAACTGCGGTCACGTGACCGACGAGGACAAGTGCCCCCTGTGCGGGGGCGAGACGTCGAAAGACTGGCAAGGCTACGTCATCATCGTGGACCACCAGCGGTCCGAGATCGCGAAGAAGATGGGCATCCATGTCAACGGAAAGTTCGCCCTCCGGGTTCGCTGATCTCGCCAACGTCACGTTGCGACTCCCGGATTCCCTGCGCGAGTATCTCCGATGGCCGATGGGCGCCCTGGTCCAGGGGCCGAGCATCTTGCCGACAATCGGCCGGGCGAACCCGGTCGTGACGGTCGGGGATTTCTGCACGCTCGACCTCGTCGCTCGCGGACGGACGCCGGACATCTGCGTCGTCGACTTCAAGACGAAACGCCAGGAGGATCCGGAGTTGCGGGAGGCGCTCCAGCGGATCGGTTCGAAGGCTCTCCGAGTCACGAATCCTCCGGGGACGATCACTCCGGACGCGTGGCGCGTGCTCTCCGAAGCCTTTAAGTCGGACGAGCGGGTACGCGTCGAAGTCCGAGGCGAAGAGGACCTTCTCGCCCTCGTCTGCATCGCGCTCGCACCCCCGTCCGCGGCGGTCCTGTACGGCATGCCGTCCCAGGGCGTCGTGGTCGTCCGGGCGGACGAGACCGCGAAGTCCAGGGCCCTCGATGTCTTGAGGCGCATGGAACGGTAACCGATGCAACTCGAGGTCCTCCAGAGGAAGGAGAATCCGCTCCTGAAGCGGGTCGAGGTCACGTTCAAGGCGACGCACAAAGCGGAGCCGACCCCGACGCGCGACGCGCTCCGGGCCTTCCTCGCGAAGGAGCTCAAGGCGACGAAGGACATCGTGGTCATCGATTTCCAGGCCTCGACGTTCGGCCGGTACGAGACCGTCGGCGAGGCGAAAGTCTACAAGTCGAAAGAGGAGGCGCTCGCGGTCGAACGCAAGCACATCCTCGTCCGCAACAAACTAATCGAACCGGAGGTCAAGAAAGAGGCGGCGCCGAAGCCGGAGAAACCCGCTCCTGTGCCGAGGGCCGAGAAAGCGGAAAAGCCCGCCACGCCTGCACCGAAGGCCGAGGCCCCGAAGGTAGAGGCGAAGCCGGAAGCGAAACCGGAGAAGGGCGCGCCGAAAGAGGAGAAGAAGCCCGCGGCGAGGGAAGAGAAAAAGCCCGCCGAGAAGAAAGAGGAAAAGAAGGACGAGAAGAAGGCGGAGAAGAAGCCTGAGGCCAAGAAGAAAGAGGCGAAATGATGGCCGAAGCGAAGAAGGAGAAAGGCACGGCCGGCCTCAAACGGAAGTTCTACAAGATCGAGGGGAATCGGATCACGCGGGAGCGGGCGAACTGCCCGAAGTGCGGCCCGGGCGTGTTCCTCGCGAGACACGGCGATCGCGTGTCCTGCGGACGTTGCGGCTACACCGAGTTCGCGAAGAAGTAAGCCGGGCTCTTCCCATTCTCAATAACCGGAACCGCATCCTGTTCTCGATAACCGTACCAGTTGCCTTATCCGCGGTCCGCGACCCTGCGTACGTGTGAAGGCCCTGTTGGCGGGAGTTCTCCTGTCTAGCCTCATAGTCCTTGCGTGTGGCACAGGCCTCGTTTCCGCCGTTTCGTTCGATCTCAGTTACACGGACCCGGCCAGCGACGTCGTTGAATTCTGGACATCGAACATGACCCCGGTCCTGACGGACGGCAACCTCACGCTTAGTCCGTTTCCGGACAGCGTGAACATGCTTCACCTGACATCCTCGAACGCGACTGCCGACGTCCTCCTCACGATGCAGGTCAAAGGGACGATTGCCAACCTGGACAACACCTCGTACCAAATTCGCCTGTATACGAGGCAGGACAATGCCACCCATTTTGCGGTGACGCACGTGAATCGAACGACCACGCTCGCGTCGAACGCGACGGGCTTCGTCCCGGTCGACCTGAGCGCCAGCACCACGATCGTGCAGGACACCCTCTCGGTCCGCGTGGCCAAGTCCCGTCTGGGGATCATCACGGCGTGGGAGATTGACGCGACCGCGACGGAGACGGGAGCCGTTTACGCATACGTGGACTACGGTTGGCGGATCCCGGGCAACCCGGGCTCCACCCCCAGGTTACCGGGCGCCCAATTCATCTTGCCGAACGCGGCTTGGATCGCACTCGTCCCGGTCGTCATTGCGATCGCGATTGTTGTGGTCATCGTGCTCAAGGACCGCGCAGATCGGTCTTCAACGAAGTCGAGCAAAGCGAAAGCGGAGCCGCCCGTCTCGCTCCAGCGCCGCGGAAAGCCTTAATTCGGGGACTTCTTCCGGCGGCCGAGGGCCACTAGTCTAGCTTGGATAGGACAGAGGGCTTGGACGGATCGCCCGTCAAGCGGGTGGTCGGGTCCGCCAGCCTCCGTCCAACCGAGGGTCTTAAGGCCCCACCCTGATTCCGAGGCCCGCTGCCCCCGTAGGCTAGTTTGGATAGACTTACAGGCTCCGGACCTGTGGACTTGGGTTCAAATCCCAACGGGGGCGCTCCCCCCCTCCGGGCGGCAAAACCTTGAGACTTTTCGAGTGATAACATGGCGAGTTCGCTCCCGCGCTCCTCACTTGGATTCTCCTCATCATCGGCGCTTCCCTTTATGAGAAGGCATCCCGTTTGGAGGGGAGTAATGCCTGCCTATTACTGGATGGAATTCTACGTTGACCCTCGACTCGGTTCAGCAGCGAGCCTAGTCGCAGAAACCGTGCGGGCCCTCTTGGACGCCGGCTGCAGGTACGAGCGTGTTCGTCTGTTGACGACGCAGGACACCGCGCTCGACCGGATGCACCAGCGCGTGACGAGAGAGGAACGGGCGCTGGATTTGCAACGCGCCCAAGAACTGGCAACCAATTCCGCAGCGAGACTGGAAGACTCATATCCGGATGCTATGCTCATCTTCACCTATCCGTTCGAGTTCGACCCGGAAGTTCGCGCAAAGATATCTCGACACGGAGACGACCTTCAGGAGGCGGTCAAGGAGATTCATGTCGGCTTCGGCCCGGTGGAAGACCGGCGGATCGGTCGCCGCACCCGTATCAATGTCACCATGTTCCACGAGTTCGTGCTCATTTACGGCAGGCCCGAGACCCACGAGCGGAACATGCAACGAATCCTGCTAATCGCGGAGAGTATCTACAACCACGTTAAGCCGTACTTCGGGTGGATGGACGACGAAACGAATTCATCCGACATGTCGTACGACCGCCTGCTCGACGGAAAGTTCCCGCTGGGAAACGAGATCGTTTTCATTGGGAAGAGCTTAGTCGGGACGGCCAATCTCCGTGACCTCAATCGTCTTGGGCACTGGAACAAGATGCTGCCAGACGGTGGCGTCGTGATGCGGTGGGCTGCAAAGGACAGGTGGGATACTGAATGATCCTTCCCGCTCAGGTCGAATTACTGGCCTGCGAAGGTTTCGGCACAATATCGTCTGGTGCCTCGAAAACGGCGGCCTCCCAGAGGCCCTCTAGGAATTGGACAGAGGCCTCCGGAGCCTCTGACCTGGGTTCGGATCCCAGCAGGCCCGTTCTTCGCCCAGAATCGCGCTCAATCATGCAATCCGAGCTCCGTGCCGAGGCCGCGAAGGAGCGGAGCGCTCCCTCCCCCCGCCGCAGCCGACGCGACCTTTATTGTCCTTCAGCCCATTCTCAGCAAGGGGCAGGGAGGGGCGGCTTTCAACATACCCGAGGCCCACCGAGCGGAGGGAAACAACTGACGGTTCGGGAGAACTTGCGAGTGATTGATTCTGGCATCGCTGCGCTGAACGCCCACGATTGGGATCGATTCGTGAGGCTCCACGCCGAGTCTGTCATCGACCTGAACCCTGCGGCGCCAGAGCCGATCAAGGGGCGCGCCGCCCTCCGCGAGTATTATGAACAATTCAATCGGGCGTTTCCGGACCTTCGAACACAGAAAGACCGGAGCTTCGGCCAAGGCGACTGGGTGTGCTTGGAGACCACGAGCTCGGGGACGCACAAGGGACCGTTGCTCGGTCCCGGCGGACAAGCGATCCCTGCGACAGGCAAGACCTTCCGGATGAAAGTGGCCGGGGTTTTCAAGCTTGAGCGCCGACAGATTACTGAAGTTCACGAGTACTTCGATCTCGCGGGCTTCATGGCCCAGCTCGGCCTAGGTCCGAGGTAGGATCCGGCCGTTTGTCGACGAGAAAAGGTCCGAATCCGAGCGCGTATTACTCATCGTCGAGGATCGACGTCTTGGATCTTCACGGTCATCGCTCCAGCGCCATGGCCATGGCGTCCCCGCCCCCGATGCACAGCGTCGCGAGACCGCGATTCACGTCTTTCTCTTTCATGGAGTGCAACAGCGTGACCACGATCCGATTGCCCGAGCAGCCGATCGGATGGCCCAAGGCGACGGCGCCCCCGCAGATGTTGAAAATCTCCCAGGGGATGCCGAGCTCCTTCCTCACGCCGACGCTCGCCGAGGAGAACGCCTCGTTGTGCTCGACCAGATCGAACTCGTCGAGCTTCATTCCGGTCCTCTTCATCAGCTTCCTTACGCAGGGGATCGGTGCGAACATCACTTCCTCAGGTTTCACAGCCTGAGAGCAGAAGTCTCGGATCGTCCCCAGCGGGTCGACGCCGATCTCGCGCGCCTTGCGCTCGCTCATCAGCACCGTCGCGCTCGCGCCATCGGAAATTTGGGATGAATTTCCGGCCGTGAGCACACCGTCCTTCTTGAAGACGGGCGGGAGCCTCGCCAAGGCCTCGAGGGTTGTGTCTGGGCGGATCCCGCCGTCGCGAGTTACTGTAACCTCCTTTCCGTCAATCCGGGTCTCCACTGGGACGATCTCCTTCGCGAACCGGCCGGATTCGGTCGCCTTATTCGCGAACGATTGAGAGCGCATCGCGTATTCATCGCACATCTCTCGCGTGAGTCCGAGCCGCTCCGCCATGATCTCCCC
>VBMA01000008.1 GCA_005878985.1 Methanobacteriota archaeon | reverse complement strand
TCAACGGACCGCTGAAGAAGGACCTGAAGGAGGTCGGGCAGGACATCAAGGTCATGGGGGTCCGGCACGACGACGCGATGCGACTCACAATCGCCGCCGCCTTCGTCGACAAGTACGTTCCGGACAAAGACCACTACCGAAGCGTCATCGAGGAACTTCGCGAACGGCTGCTGGACAATGCGGTGAAGTTCACGGACCGCACGGTGAAGGTCGACATCAACACGGGCGACAACTACGATTCCGGGATTTTCTATCTCACGGTCACCGGCCTCTCCTGGGAGAACGGGGATGACGGCAGCGTCGGGCGCGGGAACCGGGTCAGCGGCCTCATCACGCCGTACCGGCCGATGTCCATGGAGGCCGCCGCGGGCAAGAATCCCGTGACCCACGTGGGCAAGCTGTACAACCTCCTCTCGTTCGACATCGCCGACCGACTCGTCCGCGAGCACGAGGGCCAGGTGAAGGAAGTCTGGGTCCGCATCGTCTCCCAGATCGGGAACCCGATCGACGAGCCGCAGGCCGCGACGGCCCAGATCATCCCGGAGAAGGGGACGCACCTCAGCTCGCTCCAGCGCGACGCGGAAGCGCTCATCGACGAGGAACTCGAGAAGATCTACAAGATGACGGAACGCATCGTCGACGGGAAGGTCCACTGCTTCTAACGCCCGAGTCAACGTATTTATCCGCCGCGCCGGTTCCCTCGCGATCGACATGAACGAAGACGTCGCCTTCATCGAAGGAGCGGTGGACCGCCACCACGCATGGTTCGCGCGATGCCTCCCGATGATCGCGTCGGAGAACATCATCAGCCCGATGGCGCGGGAGATGCTCCTGACGGACTTTGGGGACCGCTACGCCGAGGGCCTCCCGCACGAACGGTACTATCAGGGCAACACGTTCGTCGACGAGGTCGAGGACCGGGTCGTCGCGCTGGCGAAGAAGATCTTCCGGGTGCGGCATGCGGACCCCCGGCTGACGAGCGGCACGGTCGCGAACATGGCCGTGTACTTCGCCCTCCTCGAGCCGGGCGACATCATGACGTCCGTGGCGCTGAGCCACGGCGCGCACATCAGCTCCGCGAAGTTCGGGGCGGCCGGCATGCGCGGCGTGAACAACGTCAACTATCCGTTCGACGTGGACCGGATGAACATCGACGTCGACGGGACGGCGACGCTGATCAAGCTCGTGAAGCCGAAGGTCGCGGCGTTCGGACAGAGCGTCTTCCTGTTCCCGACGCCTCTGGCCGACCTGCGCGACGCGTTCCAGGAGGCCGGTTGCTCCGTGTGGTACGACGGCGCCCATGTGCTCGGCCTGATCGCCGGCGGACAATTCCAGGACCCGCTCCACGAAGGGGCCGACGTCCTCACGGGATCGACGCACAAGACGCTCCCGGGGCCGCAGCACGGGATCCTGCTCAGCGACTCCGACGACGAGAAGTTCATCAAGCGCCTCCAGCGAGCCGTGTTCCCGGGCGTCGTCTCGAACCACCACCTCCATGCGATGGCGGCCCTCGGCATCACCCTCGCCGAGTTCGTCGAATTCGGGCGAGAGTACGCGGCCCAGATCGTCCGGAATTCGAAGGCGCTCGCCCAGGCGCTGCACGAACGGGGCATCAAGGTCCTCGCGGAGAAACACGGATTCACGGAGAGCCACACGGTCGCCCTCGACGTGGCGGCCATCGGCGGCGGCGCGAAGCTCTCGGCGGACCTGGAGAAGGCGAACATCATCACGAACAAGAACCTCCTGCCCTGGGACACGTCTCCCGTGAAGCCGAGCGGCGTGCGTCTGGGGACGCAGGAGCTCACGCGCCTCGGCATGCGGGAATCCCAGATGGACGAGGTCGCCGACCTGTTCGCCCGCGTCGCGGTCAAGCACGAGCCATCGGAGAAGGTCGCCGCCGACGTCGGCGCGATGCGCACCGAATTCAATACGGTCCACTACTGCTTCACGAAGGACGCCGAGGCCCACCGCCGGTGGCGCATCGCCTAGGTCACGCCCGGCTCTCGAGGACGTGCTTCACGATGCCGACGAACGTCTCGTGCACGCCGGCCCCGGTCTTCGCGCTCGCGTACGACCACGGCCAGCCGCGCGACCGGAAGAACGATTCGACGTCCGCCCGCGGGAGGGCGCGCTCCGTCTCGAGGTCCGCCTTGTTCACGACGCCGTACGTCGGGATGTCGCCCGCGACGGAACGGATGGACCGCGCCCACTCGTCAAGTGCGATCAACGTGTCGCGCCGGGTGAGGTCCGCCACCGCGAGGATCCCCTGCGCGCCGTGGTAGTACGCCTCCTTCAGCAGCTCCCGGACCGTCGACGTGCCCATGATGTCCCACAGGATGACGTCGGCCTGGAGCGGATCCGAGCCCGCCGGATTTGGTACCGTCAGGCTCTTCTTCGTGATCTTTGTGCCCAGGGTCGCGATGTATCGATCGTCGTACTGGTCGAGTACGTATCGCCGGATGAGGGAGGTCTTGCCGACCGCGCCTTCCCCGGCCATGCAGATTTTCAGTTTGACGACTTCAAGGGGCATCTTCATCTCTCCATCTCTTCCGCGCGCCGTCGCGCGGACTGTTCCGCGGCCGCTTCCCCTTGCATCCCGTGGAGTTTCGCCTTGAACCGCCAGGCGCCCGGGTATCGCGGGTCGATGCGGAGCACGTGGTCGAGGATCGTCAAGCCTTCCTCCAAGTAGCCTTCCTGGGCCCGTAGGGCGGCGAGCACAAAGAGGGCATCGACGTCGTCCGCGTTCGCCATGAGACGCTGCCGGACCAGCGATGCCGTGTCCGGACGCTCAATGGCCAGGGGAACACCCCCAAGGTGCGGGCCGTGCATCCGATCCGAGCATCATCGCCGCCACCCACGCATCCGCCGGAAGCCGCCCGCCAGGAACGACTCGAGGATCGGCCCGGCCTGGTCGAGGCTCGTGACCCGACCGTCCCAATCGACCAACGCGGCCCCGTGCGCCCTCCGAAGCGCCCGCTCGACGGCCTTCATCTGCGGGAAGAGATACCGCGGGTTGCCGCGCGAGACGAGGGCCGCGAGGATGAGATACCGGCCTCGGAGGACCGCGGCCTTCCGACCCGCGAACGACAGCTCGTCGAGCGTCGCTTTGGTGTGGAAAGAATCGCGGACGAAATCTTGAATCGCGACGAACATCGACGCGACGAGGTCGTCGTCTTTCCGCAAATCTGGCGTCGATCCCCGGCGGAGGTGCCGGATCAGGACGCCGCTCCGATGCACGAGGAACACCTCATCGATCGCGAGATTGCGTTCGCCGAGGATGGGGGCGATGACGATCGCCGCCACGATGGCGACGACGGCGAAGGAGAACACCGCGAGGACCGAAGTCAGATCGCTGCGTAGCGGGGGCGGCGCCTGGACGTCGTCGACCCACTCGGCGAACTTCGGTCCGATCGAACGGTTCGCCACGTCATCATAGAGGAGCGTTGCGTTGACGGAGATCGGGTCCCCGATGGTGGCATTCACGATTCCGGTGAAGTTCACGCTGTCGCTCTCGCTCGGGGCCAGGTAGGGCAGGGTGCGGAGCCGGGGGGTCGTGGTCCCGACATCGAGGAAGGGACTGATCCCGATCGTGATGCGCACGTTGTACGCCGTCAGGTTCTGGACGTCCGCCGGGTCGACATCGGTGCGGATGATGTTCGTGACGTTCACGTTGAAGTAGATCTGACTCCCGGGCGATGGGGCCGAGGAGAGCACCGCCGTCACTTGCAGCTCGAGGACGCCGATGAGGATCCAGACCGGCACCCGGGCGATTCGGGGCGTGGCGGTTCCCGCGCCGAGCTCGATAGCCTGCCCGGTCGCAGTCCGGGATCGGCCTCGCGTCGCGTTCGCGTCCACGAGGGCCGGCACCGTGAAGCGGTACGAACGACCCGAGTGGAGGAAGCTGCACTGCCATTCCGTGAACGTCGCATTGGAGGTGCTTGTCCCGCACGCCGACGGGGGGATGACCGCCGCGCCGACCAAGGTGAGGTCGGGATCGAGGGTGAAGTTCACGCGGACGAGCTGGAGGAAACCGCCTCCCGACACGTTCACCCAGATGCTGTACGTGATCGTGTCGTTCCGTTCGGCGGAGCGACGGTCCGCCGCGAGGGCGAGCGTGTAGGTCGTGGCGGCCGGGGACGGCAACGGGTTGCGTTCCGCGAGCGCGGGCGCGGCCGTGTCGACGGCGATCGCGAGGAGGATCAGGAACCCGACGAACGCGAAGCGACTCACGGAACCCCGGTTACTATGAACCGGACGCTATTTGAGTTTGCGACGCCGTTATCGCATCGGCTCCTTCCGGATTCCGAGGACGTGCGCGGGAAGTTTTATAAGCCGAGGGTTTCTTCGCAGCTTCCCACCAGCCGGTCTCGAGAGGGTTTCGGTGCTGGATGAGCTGCAGCTAAAGCGGGAGCGAGAGAACCAAGAGGCGGAACGCCACCGCCGGCGGCGCGACGAGCTGAACGACAAGACGCGTGAATGGGTCGAGAAGCGCGACGCGTTGAACGCGCAGGTCCGCGCGCTCGTCGACGAGGCGACGCAACACCGGATCCAACGGGACGAGCTGAACGCGCAGGTCAAGTCCGCGAAAGAAGAACGCGACCGCTACAACCGCCGGGTGAACGAGCTCCAAGATCAACTCACGGAGCTGAAGCGGCGGAAGCTGCCTCGGGGCGCCGTGCCGCTCGGCAAGCTCCAACAGGAGCTGAAGCGCCTCGAGTTCCGACAGATGACGTCGGTGCTGACCGTGGACAAGGAGCGTGCGCTGATCGACGAGATCCAACGGCTCCAGGCGGAGGTCCGCAAGCTCGAGAAGTCGCTCGAGGAGAACGAGGACGTCCGGAAGATGAAGGACGAGTTGAAGTCCGCCCGGGACCTCGCGGAGGACGCCCACAAGCGCGTCTCCGAGCTGGCGGAGAAGGCCCAGACAGAGCACGATCAGATGACCGCCCTATACGAACAGGGGGACACCTTGCGCCGCGAGGCGGACCGGGCGCAGGAGGAGTTCATCAAGACGAAGATGCTCGCGGACGAGGAGCACCGGAAGCACATCGAGCACATCCGCCAGGTCCACGACTACGACAAGATCATCCACGGCATCTGGATGAAGAGTCGCGGCGTCACCGAGGAGGTCGCCGAAGAGGTCGACGCGAAGAGAGAGGCGGAACTCATCTTCGAACGGTTCAAGAAAGGCGAGAAGCTGTCGACCGAGGACCTCCTCATGCTGCAGAAGTCCGGATACCTTTGACCGGTTGGCCCTCTCGGCGGGTTGATCCAAAGGGGCCTCCCGCCAAGATCGTTCCAGAAATCTTAAATATACTTAGTATAGCGCACCGGTGGGTGGCGACGGGCGGGCTGCCGCAGGTTTTGTCAGGCCCGCACCCCGTTCGGTCCGCGGCCGCCATCCGGTTTCTCAGATTTTACAAAGTGTTAAGTAGCTTATCCCGAATACGATTCCGGGGGAATTTTGGGCTAGTTCGTTAGAGTGCATCCCATCCCTTCTGACAAGGCTAGCCCTCCCTTCCCTTTTTAGTTCGCATCGAATGTGAGCGAAGCCGTTGGTTCGACTCTTCAACTCGGTTCTTCACCGGTCAACGCGGCGTCGGAGCCGAACGCAGTCGTAGTGGCAGGTTTGAAAACTTAAGTAGACAGGACTACATTTCAGAACGGGTCCCGTGAACCCGCAACCGCCGGCTCCGGGGGGAGGCATGGCTCCTGCGGGAATGCCGCTTCATCAATCTGCGGGCACCGACCTCTTCCAGCAGAACGAGCTTTTCTACTTGGCGAAAATCAGTGACCGACTGGAAACGATCGTCTTGCTCCTCGTGTTCATCATGGTGGCTACGATCACCTCGGCGGTTTTGCTCATCCGCGGTCGTTGACAGCGATCGTTCGACTTCGTGGTGCTCAGACTTAAAGGGGATTACCCCTTCGGTGTCCACGCATGGTCCTCGAAAAACTCGGCGGTTCACTCCGCGAGGCGCTTCGCAAGATCGCGGGGGCCAGCTACGTCGACGAGTCCCTCATCAAAGAGATCGTCCGCGACATCCAGCGGGCCCTCATTCAGGCGGACGTGAACGTCCAGCTCGCCCTCGGGATCACGAAGCAGCTCCAGCGGCGCGCCCTCGAAGAAAAGCCGCCCCCGGGCATGAGCCCGCGCGAGCACGTCGTCCGGATCATCTACGAGGAGCTTGTGAAGATCCTTGGGGCCACCCGCGAGGTCCCGCTCCAGAAGCAGCGGATCCTCCTCGTCGGCCTGTACGGCCAAGGCAAGACGACGACGGCCGGCAAGCTGGCGAAGTTCTTCCAGAAGAAGGGGCTCTCGGTCGGCCTCGTCGCGGCGGACGTGCACCGGCCCGCGGCGTACGATCAGCTCAAACAGCTCGCGGAGCAGATCAACGCACCGTTCCACGGGGAGCCCGGGGCGAAGGAGGCCGTGAAGATCGCCAAGGCCGGCGTGAAGGCCCTCGCCGCGAGCGACGTGATCATCGTCGACTCGTCCGGTCGGCACGCGCTCGAGCCGGACCTGATCGCGGAGATTGAGGGGGTCGCGAAGGCGGTCCAAGCGGACGAACGCCTCCTCGTGCTCGATGCGACCGTGGGGCAGCAGGCCGGGCCCCAGGCGAAGGCGTTCCACGACGCGGTCGGGATCACGGGCGTCATCGTCACGAAACTCGACGGGACCGCGAAAGGGGGCGGCGCCCTCTCCGCCGTGGCCGAGGTGAAGGCGCCGATCGTCTTCATCGGCGTCGGCGAGAAGATCGACGACCTCGAGAAGTTCGAGCCGCCGCGGTTCATCTCGCGCCTCCTCGGCATGGGCGACCTCGAGACGCTCCTGGAACGCGCTCAAGAGGCAATCGACGCGCAGAAGGCCGAGGCACTCACGAAGAAGATCATGGCGGGGAAGTTCACGCTCCACGAGATGTACGAACAGATCGAGATGCTGACGGACATGGGACCCATGCGGAAGCTCGCCTCGTTGATTCCTGGCATGGGCGGGAAGATGAAGGACGCGGACATGGAGAGCACGCAGGCCCGCCTTCGCCGGTTCAAGATCATCATGGACTCCATGACCGACGACGAGATGAAGGACCCGAAGCTCGTGAAGTCCTCCCGCGTGCAACGGATCGCGCGCGGCGCGGGGGTGGCACCACGGGACGTGAAGGAGTTGCTTCGAAATTATGAGATGTCCCGCAAGGCGATCAAGGGCTTCGCGGGGAACCGGAAGATGCGGAAGCAACTCCTGGCACAGCTCGAGGCGTCCGGCGTGAACCTCGACGAGAGCTGACACCCCGGTCCGATACGACACATTAATGTAATCCTAGGACTACCGCGTTAACGGGGAGCGAGGGCCATGGGTTTGAAAGGTTGGATTATCCCGCAGGAGCGTCAGTTTTTCGACCTCCTCGAGAAGCTTGCGGCCACGGTCGACGAGGGTGCGGTCGCCCTGGCGGACCTGCTGCACGACTTCCGCGACGTGCCGATGAAGTGCCGACGGATCAAGGACGTGGAGCACCAGGGCGACGAGATCGTCCATCGGGTTTACGAGGAATTGAACAAGACGTTCATCACGCCGATCGACCGGGAGGACATCCAGGCCCTCGCCACCGAGCTCGACAATGTGCTCGACATGATCGAGGCGGCCTCGAGCCGGATCGGCCTCTACGAAATTGATCGTCCGACCGAGGCGATGGTGCAGCTCGGAAACGTGATCAAGGACGGGACGCGGCTCCTCAAGGAGGCCGTCGGGATGATCCGTAACATGAAGCAGGCCAATGGGGTCGAGCGGATCGCCATCGAGGTCCACCGCCTCGAGAACGTGGCCGACGACCTCATGAACAACGCGGTCGCGGCGCTCTTCCATCAGGAGGATCCCGTGACGATCATCAAGTTCAAGGAGATCACGGAGGTCCTCGAGCAGGCCACGGACCACTGCGAGGACGTCGCCAACGTGCTGAGCGACATTGTGGCGAAGAATCAGTGAGCCGCCGGAGGTCTCTCGCGGCGGGATGGAGGGACGCGCGGAGGCACGGACTGGGAATGGCGGATCTCTTCACGATCCTCATCGTCGCGATCCTCGTCGTCTTCCTGTTCGACTTCTTCAACGGGTTCCATGACGCCGCGAACGCGATCGCGACGATTGTCGCGACGAAAGTCCTCACGCCGACGAAGGCGGTGGCCATGGCGGCGGCCGGCAACTTCGTCGGGATGGTCTTCATCACGAATGCAATCGCGGAAACGATCGGCAAGGGGATCATCGACACGAACATCCTCGGGGTGAATGCCCTGCCGCTGGGCGAGGCCGCGTTCCACCATTCGATAGCCATCATCATGGGGGGCGTCGTCGGCGCGATTGTGTGGGACCTGGTCACGTGGCTGTGGGGCCTCCCGACGTCGAGCAGCCATGCGCTCATCGGTGGCATCATCGGCTCGGCCGGGCTCGCGGCCGGACCGGGGTCGATCCTCCTCCCGAGCACGACGAACATGCTCCTCTTCCTCTTCGTGACGGGGATGGCGTTCGTGCTCGGGGCCGCATCGTTCTTCGCCTATGACGTCATCATCCGGAGGCACCGGCCGACGCTCGGGACGACGATCCTGGCCGGTCTGCTCACGGGACTCCTCCCGGCCGTCGTCCTTGGAAAAATCCTCCTCAAAGGGCTCGTCCAAATCGTGGTGTACATGGTCGCCGCGCCGCTCGTCGGGCTCACGTTCGCGTTCGGCCTCGCGCTCGTGGTCATCCGCCTGTTCCGCCGACACACCCCGACGAGGGTGAACCACGAGTTCAAGCGCCTGCAACTCGTCTCGAGCTTCTTCTACAGCGTGACGCACGGGACGAACGACGCTCAGAAAGGGATGGGGATCATCACCCTCATCCTCGTCGTCGCGGCGATCGGACCTCCCTGGGGTCCCCCGTCGGGCGAGTTCGCGGTCCCGTTCTGGGTCATCGTTGGTGCCCATGCCTCCATCTCGCTCGGGACATTCTTTGGCGGCTGGCGTATCGTGCGTACGATGTCTCAGCGGGTGACGCATCTACGACCCTGGCAAGGCTTCTCCGCCGAGACCGGGGGAGGCATCGCGCTCGCGAGCAGCGCGCTGGCTGGGATCCCGGTGAGCACGACCCACGTGATCGCCTCCGCGATCATGGGAGTCGGCGCGACGAAGCGCTTGTCCGCGGTCCGATGGGGTGTCGCCCGGAGGATCTTCTGGGCGTGGATCATCACGATTCCCGCGTCCGCGGGGGTCGGAGTCGCCGCTTACGCGATCATGCGAATTGCGTTCGGCGTCTGAGACGAATTTGCTCCGACTCGCCGGCAACCCGAAGGGACGGAAACCGTTCTATAGGATCTCGAGGCGCCAAGCGTTCGCCTGCTAGCGATTGAACGGCGGCCGAGGCTCTACATCGGTTCGGTGACCTGCGACGGCTTAGCCACCTCGCCATGAATCCAGGTCTGGCCATTCCGGCACTGACGAGTGCAAAGCCTGTACGGTTTGGTGAATTCGATCGAATGTAGCAATTTGGGCCACCGTGTAGCATCGCTTTCGCATTCTCACCGAGTCCCGCCAACGGTTCGCGTGAAACCATTCGGTCACCCCTTGCTTGCCTTGAGCCTTGAGGCGTCGAACGTCTAGGAGAAGGTGTGCCTCAGCTTGCTTCACAACAAGATAAGGAGCCAGAGCCTCAACCGCACGCTGTGCGGCTCTGTCGTGAAGCTCCATGAAACAAGGTCCCTCTGATGCCGCGACCGGGAGAAGCGATTTCGATGTGCCATGACTCGGGGAGAATCGTATGAGCTGGAACATTCATTCCGATTCTATTCTTGGTGCCAAGAGAAACTTCACTTCGCCCTTCCCGCCCGCGATCTTGAACTCCATCTTGACCGGATAGTCGGACCCGAGGTACAGGGTCACGTTCGGCGCGGAGCTGATCGCCTTCACCATGTTCGAGAAGTAGTCCAGCGGGAAAAGAGACCGCACGGCCTCTTTGGCCTGGATCTCCTCGAGCAGGTCCTTCGGCACCATGTGCGACACGTTGTCCGTGTCACCTTCCGAGACGACCTCGAATCCTTCCGGCGAGGCCTTGAGCGCGATGTGGTCGCTGATACTCTCCGACGCCCGGATGGCCTGTCGCAGCTCGTCCGTCCGGACGACGACCTTCGCGGGCAGGTTCAGGCTCGGGACCTTCGGGTCGCTCATCCCCGCGGTGTCCACGAGGGCCATCCGCCGGGTCGTGTTCCCGACCGTCACCACGAGGCGGTTCTTGTCCTCGTCGTGTCGCATGGCGATCGTCTCCCCGGCCTTCGCGAGCCGCAGGATCTCCTTCATCTTGTCCATGTCGATCCCCAGCTCGCCCTCGTCCGCCTTGTAGGCCTCAAACGCGCCGCGGTCCAACGTCAAGTCGACCATCGCAACGTGGGCCGGATCGACCGCCTTGACCGTGACGGAATCCTTCCCCACGTTGAACTTCGCCTCGTCCACGAGGGTCGACACGACGTCGACGACCTCCCGGAGAACATCGGCTTTGACCTTCCCCTCGAACAAACAACGCTCCCCCAGAATTTCGGCGGGAAATCAGGTGGGCTGTTATAAAGGTTCCCGGACGACGTCGCAGGAACTCAGTACTCGCGCCACGTATGCTGGCACTTCACGCACCGATAGATCCGCGTGGTCGGCTCGTCCGCCGCGCGCGTCTGGCGCATGACCCAGAAGGCCTCGTAGTGCCCGCACTTCGGACACTCGACGCGCGTCTTCGGCAGCGTCTCCGTGATCTCATCGAGGACGAGGGTGTCGGCGGGCTTCTCTTTCCCCGGTCGCGCGACGCGGGTGACGGTCGCGTCTTTCCCGGAGAGAGAACGCTCGTACCCACACGAATTGCAGTGCACCTTCCCGTTCGCCGGGAAAAGGAGCGAGCTGCATTTCGGACAGAACATGAGGGACGGACATGCCAAAGGGGCGTGCGATAAAAAGGTTGCGCGGTCAGAGCTTCGAGTGATCGTAGTTCTTCAGCGCGCGCTCGACGAAACGCTGGATCGCGCGCTCCTCCGCCTGGGTGCGGATTCGCGGCGCGCGGGCGGGCGGCTCAGGGGATTCGGTCTCTTCGTCCTCGTCCTCGGCCTCGCGGGCGTGCGCGGGACGGCGATGCTCGCGCCGCTCCGTCGCGTGTGTATGGGAAGCGCGATGCGTCCGGGTGGCCACGATCTCTTCGCCCTCCTCGTCGCCATCCTCCGCGTCCTCCTCGTCCAGGTGCCGGGGTCGGGTCAGCCGATATCCGCCGGACACACCGACTTCCGCAGGGATCTTGCGGAGGAACTCCAGGTAATCCGCGTGGCCGCGACGATGGCGGGCCCGCGCCGACGCTCCGATCGGCACCGGGTGTCCGTGGGCGCGCGCGTGGACGGGATGCCGCGAGCGATGGACCTCTTCGTCCTCGTCGTACGCCTCTTCCTCCTGGTCGATGTAGGGCCGACCGCCGAGGATCGGCTGGACCAGGTTGACGCCCAGCGAGCTCCCGGATCCGGAACGGGATCCCATCTCGCGTCGGGTCTGCTCCGCGATCAGGCCGCCGATGTAGGCGAAGATGACGACCATCAGGTATCCGTTCGTCCCCATCCCGAAGGTCGAGGTCAGGGCTTCGACGAAGCCCCGCATGTACGCGATCATGAAGTCCTTGTACGGCGCGAGGAACGGCAGGATGCTCGCGGCCCCGTCGCTGACGACCATCGGCAAGGATGCGACGAAGTCGATCTGATGCGCCGCGAAGTTGTGCGCATACGCCAGGTTGGCGATGTAGATCGCGAAGATCGGCATGAGGGCCGCGATGACGCCCTTGATCGGAGAACCCGCGCGGCGACCTCCGACGTACCCGGCGATCATCGGTCCGGCGGGCTGGATCCACCAGAGCAGGAACGAGAGGATCAGGATGACGCGCGAGGAGGACCAGAACGAGAACGGCGGTCCTTCCCGATGGAAGCGACCGGCCTCGTTGTCGACCTCGATGCGGTACACGCCCGGCGTGTGCGACCGGACCCGTGTCTTGGTCTTCCGCCGTCGGCGGGGCGGTTCGTCCTCCTCCTCGTCCCTGGCGCGCCGGGGCCAGAGGAGCCATCGGAGTAGTCCCATTCCCATCCCTAGCAAGGTCAGTCGGACCTTTGTCTGACGTGTTGCGACCGGCCTGAATCGTATTAATAGATTTGGTCGCGGCGGCGAGTTGACAAAGGACCGCCGCCGGACGGACGTCACTCGGGCTGCGGGCGAATCATGTCCTCGGCCGATATCGATTCGGATCGTCGAAGAAGTCGATCGCACGAAACCCCGCCTTAAAGGAGGCGGAGTGGGCCACTCCCGCGGGGACAAAGTATTCGTCGCCGCGGCGACACGTCTGGGTGGCCTTGTCGATCGTGAGACGCATCTCGCCCTCGACGACGATCCCCCATTGCGCGCCGTGGCTGTGCTCCGGGACCGACGAATCCTCTCGGGCCTGGAACAAGGTCGCGGAACCGGCTCGCCCTTGGAGCAGCCACAGCGTTACGCCGTGCAACGACGTCTCGGCCTCCGGCAACTTTCGGATGAAGTCCGGGAATCCCGTCATGGGTGGGGGAACGGCCTCGGCGGTTTGAAGGTCGCGATCACGCCGCCCGCGAACAGCCGAGGATCTCCGAGCGACGGCCTACTCGACGTGGTCGCGGCATCGTACTTTCATCACGCCATCGCCGAGCAGACGCCACTCGCAACCGCAGTCGAACTTGGCGGCGACGATTCGCGTCCTCGCGACCGGGAAGCGGAAGTCAGCCGCGTTGCCGAGATCCAGTTCCACCGCCGTGACTGTCATTGATCGACCGCCCTCCCCGCTTGGGCCGGCAGATTGCGACGGTCCGGTCCGACGATTGCTCGCGCGTTCAATCGCTTCATGAGAAGGCGCCATGCGATGAGGAGCCCGGTCCGGAGTGGAACCAACTTGGCTTCCCCAATCCGGCACGCGTAGTCGACGGGGAGCTCCCGCAGCCGCGCGCCGACCTCACAGGCCGAGGCAAAGATGTCCGCCTCGAGGTCGAAGCTCTCGGCCGCGAGTCGGAACCGCTGGAGACAGTCTTCGCGGAACGCCCACATCCCCGTGCAGACGTCGCTGATCGGGAATCCGAACAGGAATGCGGCGAGGCCGCTCAGCGCCTGGTTACCGAGGCGATTCAGCGACGTGAGCGCGCCGTCTTCGATCCGGCCGCGCAACCGAGACCCGGCGACGACGTCGCAACCGGATTCGAGGGCCTCGACGAACTCGGGGATCGCTTCCGGAGGATACGTCCCATCGGCATCGAGCATGACGTACACCCGCGGTGCGGCGATGTTCTGGCGGCTGCGATCGTTCATCAGGTGATCGAGCGCCTGGCGGACCCCGTTCCCTTTTCCGGCGCCCTGCTGGACGTAGATGCTGGCCCCGCGTTCCTTCGCGACCTCTGGGGTCGCATCCACGGACCGCCCGTCCACGACCCAGACGAACACGTCGTAGCCGGCACCCCGGAGCGCTTCCATCGGGATCCGTTCGATCACGGAGCCCACGGCCATCGCCTCGTTGAGGGCCGGGAGCAGGACCACGATGCTTCGGGTCCGGACATCGCCCGGAGCCAGGTGCCCACCCGGCTCGCGATCGTCGATGAGAGGTCGGGAACCCCCGAAGATCCCGCCTCCGTCCGGACGCGCGCGAAGGGTCGCTCCCGACCCGGTCATTGGAAGAGGTTCGAAGAGCGTCCGACGGAACCGTGGACGGCCCGACGGGGACCGGGGCCGACGTTCCTTGATGCCCTTGACAATCCCGAGTGCCATCTTCGTTCTCCGGACCCGGTGGGGCGGCGAGGGTCAAGAGGGGTACGTTTCGGACCGTGACAGGCGTGCTAGTCTGTGTCGCCGGCCATCGACGCGACTGCAAAAGAACATCTAAGAACACAAAGAACGATGCCTCAGAACGCTTGAGGCACGGACGGCCTATGCCGGGAAAAGCGAGCGTCACGAGGTCGGTCCGCATCGAAAAGGACGCGGACGAGCGGCTGCGGCAACTCGCCGAACAAGGGGACACCAGCGTCAACACGCTCGTCAACCGGGCCCTTCGGAAGTTCGTCGAGTGGGACGCCTACGGCGAGAAGTTCGGCTTCATCACGCTGCCCTCGGCCATGCTGGTGAAGCTCATGGACTGCCTCAGCGACGAGGAAGCCCGCGAGCTCGGGGTGTGGGCGGGGAAGAACCTCATCAAAGAGTACATCACGTTCTGGTTCAAGGATGTCACGCCGGAGACCCTCTTGGAAGGCTTCCCGAAGTTGTTGGCGAAGTACGGCCGCGCATTCGCTTTCGAAGAACTCGAGGAGGGGGACCGGCGCACGATCATCCTCAAACATGGGAGCGGCGCGAAGTGGTCCACGTTCTACGAAGAGGCAATCCGCACCGCGTTCCGAGAACATCTCGGGCGAGACGTGAAGGTCGACAAATCGGAGAACCAGGTCGTCGTGCGCCTCCGGATGTACGAATAGAGGATTAGGTAGTTTTACGTTCCATCGCGTGCTAGCTCCCTAGACGGAGGAGTGGGTTGCCCCCGAGCAGCAGCGTAACTCGAACGATCCGGATCGAGCGGGACGTCGACGACTTCCTGCGGAAGTTCGGGGACCGCGAGGGGGTCAGCGTGAATCTCCTCGTGAACAAGGCGATCCGACGGCTCGTCGAATGGGACATCTTCGCGGAGAAGTTCGGCCTCGTCGCGCTGCCCAGTTCCCTCATCGAGCGGATGATGGACCGCCTGACCGACGAGGAGGCGGGCGACCTGGGGCGATGGGTGGGACGGAATCTCATCCCGGAATTCATCACATTCTGGTTCAAGGAAGTGAACCTCCAGGCGATGGTCATCGGCTATCCGCGGCTCCAGTCGCGATACGGCCGCGCCTTCGAGTACGAGGAACACGTAGAAGCCGGCAAGTGGACGATCATCCTCAAGCACAGCGCCGGCGCAAAGTGGTCCGTCTACTACGAGGGATTGTTGAAGACCGCGTTCCAGAACTTATTGCAGACGGATCTCGCGATCGAGAAGACGGACAACCAAGTGGTTGCGCGCTTCACCATCAAGTAACAAGCCCGATTTAGGTGCTCCCGGCAGATCTCGTTCCTAGTGGCCGAGACTCGACAAGGCCCTTTTCTCGATCGCCTCCGCGAGCCATCCCATCGTCTGCCGCAGGCCGAAGCAGACGCGATCGATCTCAGCCGTGCCGGTGTCCGCCTTCGGGTTCTTGGCGAGCATCATCGCCTTCACGACCGCCGAGTTCTGTTTCCCGAAGAAGTCTTCGAAGGCCTTCCAGTAGGCCGCCTGGTACAGCTTGTTGTCCTTCAGCCCCATCGGTCCGGCCAGATGTACCACGCACACGCCCCCCAAACGGCAGCCCGTTACTTCCGCCCGGGGATGTGTATGGACCTGACCGAGATTCCGCGGTTCCCGATGTCGATTGGAATGGGTCCCATTTGGTGGTTCGTCCCCCGCATCTTCGTGATCTCGATGTAACGGACCCGCGCATCCCCGGCCACCGGCACCAGGTGGAAGTGGAGGACGCCGTCCGCGATGAACTCCTGCATCCCGGGGTCCGGGATCTCGGCTCCGAGGAAACCTGGCGCACTCTCCGTGATCATGAGCGTCGTGCAACCGGCTCCGCCGATGATCTTCCCCAGGAGCATGTGCGTGAACACGCGGATGTCCCCCTGGGTCCCGAAGGCCTGGGACATCGCGGTGAAGGAGTCGATGACCAAGCGGACGATCCCCGCCTCGTCGATGTTCCGGACGATTTCCTCCCAGATCGCGGGGAGGCCTTCCGCGCTCAGCGTGGGCATCTCGAGGAACCGGAACAGGTTCTTCTTCTCCAGCGGCGGGAGGTCGAGGCCGAGGCGGGCCATGTTGCGGAAGTATGCCTTGCGCCCCTCCAACATGGAGACGTACATCCCGGGCTCCGCCGCATCTCGGGCGCCTTGGTACAAGAATTGCGAGGCGAAGATCGTCTTGCCCGTCCCCGGCCGGCCCGCGAGGGTGATCAGGCTCCCGATGGGGAAACCACCCTCGAGCATGTCGTCGAGCCCTGCAATCCCTGTGGAGGCGCGCGCGTCCGGGTCCAGCGCGGGCCGGACGAGCACCTTCTCTGACATCATGCGGCCCCCTTCTTCGACCGAGTCAGGGAGTTCATGACGGCCTCGAAGAAATCCGCCCGGACCTCGTGGCGACGCTCCGGGAACGTCACGGACGGGGGCCGCTCTTTCTCCGGACCCGCCTCCGCGCTCAACGAGATGTCCTCCAGGGGAATCAGCTCGAACTCGGGATACCCGTGGCCAAACGTGAACTGGAGCGCGTAGAATCCGGTCCGCGGCTTGACGCCGTACAGGATCAACGTGCCCCAGCGCTGACTGAGCACGAGGTGGATTTGCGAGATGTTCGCGACCTTCTGCGTCAGCTGCAGGTTGGGCCGGGCTACGATGGACTGGATGTCCTTGTTCACCGCGGCCCGCGATGCGACCGTCGCGAGGAAGTTCATCACGCCTTGTCCGTAGAAATTCTCGACGGTGTCGAGGGCCATGAGCATCCAGATCGTCTTTCCTTCTGCCTTGTACGCGCTGTACGTCCCGAGCCACTTGTCGAAGTCCTCGGTCGGATTCAGGGAGAACTTGATCGCCACCGGGTCATCGACCTTGTCCGTCGTGAAGACGCGCATGTTCGCGTTGTACACGTCTTCCGGCATGAACTGGGTCGCGAACAGACGGGCCCGCGTGGGGTCGTAATCGCTGTACGGGAACGCCATGACCGCGTTGTTCGTCGCCAAGAAGTTCAACAGGGCCGTGAGCGGTACGTAGATCTGACCTTCGAACGGCACATCTCCGCGGATCTCCAGGAGGACGGTCGAGCCCCGCGGCACGCCGCCGCCGAGGAGCGCATCGATATCGCGGCTCCCGGTGGACATGTGGGTCGAGGTGTTCTCCAACGGCCGGAACATGGAGGTCCGCTCGGGCAGCGTGAACGCGAACGGCTCGAGGTATCGGAGGCGGCCTCCGGCTAGCGTGAACAGATACCGTTCCTGTCGGATCGGCACGCCCCTCAGCTTGCGAAATTCGAGTTCGCGCACCCGCCGGTCGTCGATGACCCGCTGGTGCAGGACGAGGATCGCCTCGGCGAGTTGGTCCAACGTGCTGTTCGTCTCCGGATGCTCGCTGACGAGGACCATGCGCGCGCCGGTGCCCTCGAGGACGGCCATCAACGACTGTTCGACTTTCATTCGCGCTTCCGGAGGCACGTAGTCCGCGATGCCTTCCCAGGAGTCCAACACGACGAGCGGATTGTCCATCGACGACAGGAGCCGGAGGAGCCCCGAGACGACGTTGTGCGCCACGACGAACTGGGTCGGGTCGAATTCGAGCGTCGAGAAGAAGTGGATGTTCTTCTGGGCCGCAAGCTTCGAGAACAGGGCGTGTTGGAAGACGAGCTTGTCCGGATACGATCGGGTCGAGATGTGGACCGTGTCCCCGGACGTCCGGAGGCGCGCCATCAGCTCCAGGGCGGCCGTGGTCTTGCCCGTGCCGGTCTCGCCTTTCACCAGGAGCAGGAGGCTCTTTCGGTCCAGCAATTTCTGTAACTCAGGGGGCAAAGGCATCTCTGAACCCGCTCCCCGTTCGAGCTTTAACATCCGCTCACCTGAACTAAGAGATGTAAGGAAACCCAGGCTGCGGTATATCACGCCTGAGTGGTCCAATGTGTTCTAGTGTGTTCACAGAAGGTGATAGGGCCCCGCTGATCGAGGCGTGGACGGGCGAGCGCGCGAAAACGACGAAAGGACGCGAGTCTCCGAAGCGAGGCGCCGTGGCCAACGCCGGTTGGGCCCGTCGGCGCCCCGTCGGACCGACTCCAACCTTGTCTGTTGCTCACCTCCGCACCGTGCAAGGCGGTCGGGGGGAATGTTCGCTATGTCTACGGTGTCATAGAACCGCACGGAATGCGTTACAAGGAGAGTCAAGCGAGCCGCGCGAGACGAGTGGCCGCCGGTGACGAGGCGGCCCGCTGACCACCACCCTTCCCCCCGCTCTCAAGAAACGAAATGTGTACTTGTGTGTACATGGCGGCCAAATACCCTGGGGTCGTTCACCTAGGCATGAAGCCGCGAGTGACTCGCGGTCAGGCACCCTCCCGTCCTGCTGCGGCCTCCCCTGTTCGTCTCTCCCCCAAGGACGAACACATCTTCCGGGACCTCATGGAGCGGTTCGCCGTCCTCTCGGAAATGTGCTTCCGGTTCTCCCAAGACATCTATCTCCGGACCGGGTCGGTGCCCGAGATGGAGGTCGAAGAGACGATCGGGAGGAACGTCTCGATCGCGCGCCGCGTGTTCGGGAATCGCTTCCTCGAGATCCTGGCGACGATCTACCTCAAGAAAGCCGTCGGCGCGAACGAGCTCGCCACGATCCTGGGGGACTTCACGAAGCCTGAAATGGTCCGGAGGCTCCGGGTGCTCGAAATGGCCGGGCTGGTTGAGCGAGGGCATTCGTTCGATGACCCGGACTCGGCCCGGTATAGCCTGACGCACAAAGGGACCGTCATCGCCCGCCTCGGCGAGCCGGTGTTCTTGTATCTGAGGCTGGCCGAGGGGTGGACCACAGCCCCGCCGAAGCATGCCGTCGCGGTGACGGAAGGAGCGGGCCAGACCAGCGAATACGAGGCGGCCCCTCGCACGTAGGCCCGCCCTGTCGCACGACCGGCCGGATTTGAACCGGGGGCCTGATGATGGCAGCGGGCACCGCGCACGAAGGGTGCACGGGAGCACTCTACAGTCACCCGCTCTGACCAGGCTGAGCTAAGGCGGGACAACCGTCCAAATGGCTCGGCCCATAAGATTCTATCGCACCCGGTCGTGAAGTCCCTCTCCAAGGGGCCGGAAATAAATACGCGGGTCGGGTTCCGCCTCGAGAATGACCATCCGCCGCGGACTCCGGAATTGGCTCCTGGAGACCGACTCGGATCCGAGCGTCCGGTTCCGCGTCCTGCGGGAGCTCCTCGATCGTCCCGCGGACGATCCCGACGTCGTCCGTGCCCAACGAGCCATCGGACGGAAGGGATGGGCCGCGCAACTCCTCCGAGGCCAGCATCCGGAAGGCCAGTGGGTGACGCCCGGCAGCTCCGCCTCCGAGTTGTACCGCCCGAAGTACGTCGCGACGAACTGGCGGCTGCTCGTCCTCGCCGACCTGGGCCTCACGAAAAAGACGCCCCGGGTCGCGAAAGCGACGAGCCTCTTCCTCCGTCGGTTCTCGGGCCCATCGGGCGACCTCGGTGGCCGCGGCAGCGAGGTGTGCTTCACGGGGAACGCGCTCCGGATGCTCGCTCGCTTCGGCTACCGGAAGGATCCTCGGACCGGGGCCGCGATCGACTGGCTCGTCCGCCACCAGAAGAAGGACGGCGGGTGGCACTGCTTCCGCTCCCGCACCGGGACGCTGGACTGCTGGGAAGCCCTCGCCGGTTTTGCCGCGCTCCCTCCCGAAACGAGGACGCCTCCGGTCCTCCGGGCCATCGAGCGAGGCGCGGAGTTCTACCTCCAGCGCCGTCTGTTCCGCGAAGGGCCCACCCCATACCGTCCCTGGTTTCGGCTCCACTATCCGGTCCACTACTATTACGACATCCTCGTCGGCCTCGACGTGCTCACGTCCCTGGGGTACGGCAATGACCCGCGGATGGGACCCGCCCTGGACCGCCTCGAGGCCAGGCGGAACCGGGACGGGCGCTGGAACATGGACGCTCTCCACCCGGACACGGAGGATCCCGCATATCAGTTCCGCGGGCCGTTCTACCCGCTCGGGCTGGAAGTCCCGGGGCGCCCGAGCCGATGGATCACGACGACGGCCCTCACCGTCCTCAAGAGGGCCGGTCGCGAGGCCTAATCATCGGAGGAACTGCCGCGGGCCGGGCTCGAACCGGCGACTTCGAGATCTTCAGTCTCGCACTCTCCCAAACTGAGTTACCGCGGCGCGAAGCGTCCGAACGCCGGACGGGAGAAATAGTTTTTGGGCGTGCGATGCCGCTCGGTTCAAATCGGCAAATCTTTCACGAGTTCGCCGCCCATCCACACTTTGCGGATGTGCTCGGGCTCGGCAAGCACACCGATCCGGTCGAGCGGATTTTTTGCAAGCGCGAGGAAGTCCGCGTCGTATCCGGCCTGGAGTTGTCCGCTTTTCGGGGCCTGTGGGCCCAGGGTAAGCGGCCCCGTCGCCGTCGCGGCTTCGATGGCCTGAAGCGGTTTCATTCCGGCCTCGACGAGATGGCCCACCTCGTGGCCGTTGAGCCCCCATCCGGCCGGTCCACCGGCGGACGTGAAGATGTCGGATCCCGTCGCCATCCGCACGCCCTTGCGAATCGCCATCCGCAATGCCTTCTGATGTTGCTCGTTGATCGCCACCGCCTTGCGGTACGCGTACTCGGCGATCCCGCCTTCCTTCCCGACGCGAACGAGGCGGTCGATGATGAACCGGGTTGGCACGAGGATCGCATCGCGGGCGAGCATCAGGTCCGCAGCTTCTTCATCGAGGAACGTCCCGTGCTCGATCGTCCGGCAACCGGCTCGGAGCGCGGCGACGATGCCGGGTTTTCCGTGGCAGTGGGCGGCGACGACTCGCTCCGCGCGGGCCGCCTCCCCGACGATCGCCTCGAGCTCCTCGCGCGAGAACTGCGCATGGACCGGATGGTCCAGTTCGCTCGCGACACCGCCCGACGCGAGGACCTTGATCACCCTCGCTCCGATCCGGAGCTGCATCCGGACGCCTTTCAGGCACTCCGGCACGCCGTCGCAGAGGTACGAGAAACCGGTGCGGCGCAACACGTCGTGGATGAAATCGAGCGGGAACGCATGAAGGTCTCCGTGACCTCCGGTCTGGCTCAACGCTCCGCCGGCTCCGTAGATGCGCGGCCCATGGACGGTCCCTTCCGCGACGGCCCGGGCCAGGTGGACGCCGAGTCCGCACAGCTCCCGGATGCTCGTGAAGCCCGCCGAGACCGCGACCTCCGCATCTTTCGTCGCTCGAGCCGCGAGCACGGCGAGAGGCGTGCGGGTGATCTCTTCGACGTTGAGTGTGCGGATCCCCATGAAGTGTCCGTGGACGTCCCACATTCCCGGCATGAGCGCGGGTACGTTCACGACGGTCGCGCCGGCCGCCGAGGGCGCGCCTTCGATTGGACCGGCATACGCGATCGTCGGACCGTCGACGATCAACGCGGCGTTCCGGATCGGGTCTCCGCGTCCCGGGATCAGGACGTCCGCTTCGATTCGCAGCATCGGATTCGCAATCGCAGCCCCGCCCAAGAACGTAGCGGCGATGCGCGACACCGAGAACCTTATGGGTCCGTCCCCGTTCCCGCGACGATGGCCGGATTCGCGCCGCCGGAGGTCGGCCGGGCACTCGACGCGCGGTTCCCGGACGCCATCGAGTACACGCGCCGTCTGCTGCGTCAGCCGTCCGTGAGCGCGACCGGCGAAGGGATCCGGGAGTGCTCGGAGCTCGTCCGGCAGATGATGGCGGACATCGGCTGTAAGACCCGCACCTGGGCGAAGGGTGGTCATCCGCTCGTCATCGGCGAGCTGGACGTGGGCGCGCCCGTCACGCTGATCGTGTACGAGATGTACGACGTTCAGCCGGTCGGGGACCTGAACGCGTGGCAGGCCCCGCCCTTCGCCGCGGAGATCCGCGACGTGCCCGGCGTCGGCCGGGCGATCATCGGCCGGGGCTCGACGAACTCGAAGGGCGCCCTCGCGAACCACCTCTTCACCTGGAAGACGATCCGCGACGTCGACGAGATGCCGGTGAACCTGAAGATCCTCGCGGAGGGCGAGGAAGAGATCAGCAGCGCGAATTTCATCGCGTACATCCGGACGCACCGCCGGGAGCTGAAGGCGGACGCGGCGATCGCGAACGACTACTCGGAGGACCTGCGTGGCGTGCCGACGATCTACCTCGGCGTGAAGGGGTGCCTCTACCTGACGGTCTGGTCCCGCGGCAACCCGCAGGCCGGCGGTCCGATGGACAGCGAAATCCACAGCTCAAACGCGGTCTGGATCGGCTCCCCGGTCTGGCGCTTGCTGCAGGCGCTCACCACCTTGGTCGACGAGGACCAGCGTCCGGCCATCGATGGAATCTGGGACGACATCGTCCCGCCGACGAAGCAAGATTCCGCGATGGTGAAGACCCTCGCGAAGACGTTCGACCCGTCCGCCTGGCTGCAGGAGGAGCGGACGGCGAAGTTCAAGTTCGATCTGCCCAAGGACCAGCTCCTCCTGAAGTACCTGTTCGAGCCGACCGTGAACATCTGCGGCATCTACTCCGGGTACATCGAACACGGCGGCACGAAGACGGTGCTGCCGCACGAGGCGTACGCGAAGATCGACATCCGACTGGTCAAGGACATGACCGTCGAAGGGACGCTGCGAAAACTGCGCGCCCACCTGAAGAAGCGCGGGTATGACGACCTCCGGATCGAGGTGCACGGTCCGTACGGCCCCGCGAAGACCGACCCCGGTTCGTGGATCGCGAAGGCCGCGATCGAGGCGGTCGAGGCGAACGGAAAGCAGCCGGAGGTCTGGCCTTCGAGCGGCGGCACGATGCCCGCCTTCGCCTTCGACGAATATCTCAAGCTGCCATGGGTGTCGATGGGCCTGGGCCATGGATCCCGGGCCCACGCGCCGAACGAATACGCGTCGATCGACGGGATGAAGCGGTTCATGGCCGGCGAAGCGACGCTCCTCTACGCGGCCGCGAAGCGGGCGCCGAAACGACCGCGATAGGCGTTCCGAAACCGGGCCAAAATCAGCGTCGAAATCGCGGACCGAAAATGGTCCCTCTCACATGGAGAAAATCAACTCATTCTCAAGGTCAGATTTTCAGCGCGACACCTATAAATAGCGTCATCCAGGATGGGCCGATGGAATGTCTACGAGGAATACTCCTCAGGTGCCTTCATGCGTATTCTGATCCGCGACATTCGCCGGGACGAGGAAGGGGTCGCCTCGACCGTCGGCACGATCATGGCCCTGCTCGTGTTCCTCACGTTTCTCAGCCTCATCGTGAACCAGTACGTGCCCGTATGGATGAAGGACTCCGAGGCGTCCCACATGAACGGATCCCTGGGCCAGTTCGGCGGGATCAAAGGGGCGATTGACCTTCAGATCCTTTCGGCGCAAGCCGCCCAGATCACGGGAACCCATTACATCCCCGTGACGGCCTCGTCCGCTGTGAGCATCGGGGTCGACGGCGTCCCGATTTTCGCGGCATCGACCCTCGGCACGCTCCAATCGTTCCCCGACGCAGGCCCCTTCACCGTGTCCCTTGACTACCTGATCCGAGGCGTCCCGACCCATGTCCAAGAGCAATCGAACGGGTCCATCGTACTGGACGTCGCGAACCGGTACTATGTCCCGCAGAAGATCGCATATGAGAACGGCGCGGTCATCCGCTACCAATCCGACGGCCAGGTCATCCGGGCCCAGCCGACCTTCAGTGTCATGAAGACGAACAACACCCTGGACATCTCCTTCGGCCTCGTCAGTCTGTACGGCGCCGGCAGCGTCTCCGGGACGAGTACGGAGGTCGTGAACACGCAGGTGTTCGCCTTCGACCGGCAGGACTACCAGGGATTCCCCGCCAACGCGGTGATCTGGGTCAACCACACCTCGCAGTACGGTCTCTCCTGGTACCGGTTCCTCAACCAAACCCTGGCGAGCGCCCTCGTCCTCGGCGGCACGTTCACGCAGACCCCGCTCGACGTCTCGTATACCGCGAAGATCGGTTTGATCGTGATCTACAAGATCTCCGCGAGCTACAACCCGGCCACGCAGACGTACACGATGCGTCTCGAGATCCACAACTCGGCGCTGCTCGCCCTCGGTTTCTTCCGCCTGCAGCACGCCCAGGTACAGGTCGGCGTGGGAGATACGAATTCGAACGTGCAGTTCTAAGGTGAACCAAGATGCCGAAACAAAAGAAGATCCTCATGCCGCGGGGCGCGATTCAAAAGAAGGCCGAGTGGTCCGGCACGCGCGGCTCCTACCTCACGCACATCCCGAATCTCGCGCGCGACACCCTGGAGGAAATCGAGGTCGTCCCGATCCGGGAGCCGTTCACCTACTCGCGCGTCGTGTACGACCACGACCGCTCCGAATACGTGTACGAGGTCTGGGAACCGCAGCTCAACGCGGAGGAGAAGGAGTTCCTCGACATGATCAAGGACTCCCTGAACCGCACCCTCGAGTACGAATGGGACAAGATGGCGGAGAAGGACAAGAAGGAATACCTCCAGGAGGCCGTCGACTCGTTCATTTCGTCGCGCGGCCTGCGCCTCGCCCCCGCTTCGAAGGACAAGATCGTCTACTACATCATCCGCGACTTCGTCGGCTACGGCCCGGTCGACGTCCTCATGAATGACCTGCGGATCGAAGATGTGTCCTGCGACGGCACGAGCATCCCCCTGTTCATCTTCCACCAGAAGTTCGAATCGCTCAAGACGAACGTCATCTTCGATGACGAGGACGCCCTGAACTCATTCGCCGTCATGCTCGGCCAGCGGTGCGGCAAGCAAATCTCCGTCGCGAACCCGATCCTCGACGGGACCTCAGTGGAAGGCCATCGTGTCCAAGCGACGTACAGCAAGGAGGTCACGACCCGCGGGTCGTCCTTCACCATCCGGCGGTACAAGGAGAAGCCCTTCACGCCGGTCGAACTCGTGAAGTTCGGGACCGCGAGCGCCGAGATGGTCGCCTACCTCTGGATCGCCGTGGAGAACGGCAAGTCGATGATGGTCTGCGGAGGCACGGCCAGCGGAAAGACCGCGACCCTGAACAGCGCCGCCCTCTTCATCCGACCGGGCGCGAAGATCGTGTCCATCGAGGACACCCGCGAGATCAATCTGCCCCACGAGAACTGGATCCCCGGGACGACGCGGTCCGGGATCGGCGAGCGGGGCCCCGACGGCAAGGCGGGCGGCGAGATCGACATGTACGACCTCGTGCGAGCCGCGCTGCGCCAGCGGCCGAACTACATCGTCGTCGGAGAGGTCCGCGGCAAGGAGACGTACACGATGTTCCAGGCCATGGCGACGGGACACCCGACGATGTCCACGATGCACGCGGACTCCGTCAAGTCGATGGTGAACCGGCTGGAGAACCCGCCGATCAACACCCCGCGCATCTTGTTGACCGCCTTGAACTTCGTCATCATCCAGTCCCACGCCCGGATCGGCGACTCGATCGTGCGCCGGATGAAGCAGATCGTCGAGCTCGTCGGATTCGAGCCGGAGACGAACGAGCTGATCACGAACACGGTGTACGAATGGGACGCCGCCACGGACACGTTCGTCTACAAGGGGCACTCGTTCCTGTTCGATGAGATCATGGAGATGAAGAACATGACTCACGAGGAAATGGAGGCGGAGTTCCAGCGCCGGGTCGATATTGTCAATTACATGTTGCAAAAGAACCTGATCGACTTCCGAGAAATCGCGAAGATCGTCGTGCAATACTACCAGTACCCGGAGGACACCGCGAAGCGGGTCCGAGAGGAGATGGGCTGGCAGGACCACGCCGTCATGAAGGCCGTGGAGACGGGAGGCGAGACGGTTGGGTAGCTCGGCGTTCGATAAACTCGAGACGCGAGGCACGCTCACGAAGACGAAGCGGTTCCGCCCCGGCGAGGAGACCGACAAGGGCGCCCACATGGTGAAGCTCCCGAAGGGAGCCAAGCCGGTCAATGTCAGCCTGCCGCCGAAGGCTCAGGTCGCCTGGCGCATGTTCGGGAAGTTCATCCAGGCACGGACCGGGAGCGACCCGGAGCTCGAGGACAACCTCCTGAAGGCGCACATCCGGCTGCGGCCCGAAGAGTACCTGGCGGTCGCCTGGATGAACACGACGTTCGCGGCCGTCGGCGCGGTCGTCGCCGCGTTCGTTGCGGCGCTGTTCCTCCTCATCCTGAGCATCCCGATCGTCACGCTCCTGTTCATCTTCGCGCTCGTCGCGGCGCTCCCAATCTTCTTCTCGTACATGTACGCGTTCGGCCTGCCGGTCGGTTATCACGGCAAGCCCGCGGGCATGGCGAAGAAGCGCGGCCACAAGATTGACAAGCGAATCTCCGGCGCGATGTCGTTCATCTCCGCGATGAGCTCCGCCGACGTCCCCGTGGACGTGATCTTCAAAGAGCTCTCGAAACAGGCCATCTACGGCGAGGTCGCCAAGGAGGCGGAGTGGATCACCCGAGACACGGAGCTGCTCGGCCTAGACATCCTGACCGCGCTCCGGAAGGCGGCGCAGCGCTCCCCGTCCTCGAAGTTCTCGGACTTCCTGCAAGGCGTCGTCACGACATCCACGAGCGGCGGCCAGCTCAAACCCTACTTCCTCGTGAAGGCGGAGCAGTTCGAGAAAGAAGACCGCTTGGAGATGCGGAAGAAGATGGAGACGCTCGGGATGCTCGCGGAGTCGTTCGTGACCGTCGTCGTGGCGTTCCCGCTTTTCCTCGTCGTGATCATGGCGATCATGGCGCTGATCAGCAAGACGGGGTCCGGATTCGTCGTCCTCCTTTTGTACGTGGTCGTCGCCCTCATGATCCCGATGAGCCAGTTCGGGTTCATCTTCGTCATCTGGAACATGGAACAGGAGGGCTGAGATGACGAACGTCGAGCTCGAGAAAGCCCGACTCCGGCGGACCGAGAAGGGGGACCGCCGCAAGAGCGTCATTGGCGTCGCGTCGGCCCTGTTCGTCCTCTTCGGGTTCGTCGCCTTCCTGAACCTGATCGACTCGGTGAACCTCGCCTTCCGAGCCACACAAGGGAACGTTGAGCGCTTCCTTTACTGGCTCGTGGTGGCGACCCTCGGCTTCATCGGGCCGTACGGCTTCTACGTGGCGAAGCTCCAGCGGGAGGTCAAACAGATCGAACGCCGGCTCCCGGACTTCCTCCGCGATGTCGCGGAGGCCGGGCGGTTCGGCATGACGCTGGCCGAGGCCATCGTCGTCTCGTCCGGAGGCCGCTACGGCAAGCTCACGCCGGAAATCAAGAAGATGGCCGCCCAGATCACGTGGGGCGTCCCCGCGACGGAGGCGCTGCGCCTGTTTGCGGATCGCGTAAAAACCCCGATGGTCGGCCGGGTCGTCGCAATCATCGTCAAGTCCTCCGATGCGGGGGGCGACGTCGCCGACGTCCTGACGATGGTCAGCCACGACACGAAGGAGAACCAGCTGACCGAGGACGAGCGCCGAATCGCGATGTCGACATACATCGCGGTGATTTACATTTCCTTCATGGTCTTCCTTGTGACGATTTGGATCCTCGACGTGACGTTCCTGCCGAAGATGCTCGAGGCGAGCGGCGCGCTGGCCTCGACGGGCGGCGCCGTCCAGAGCCCGCTGGCCAAAGATCTTCCGGGGGTTGTCAATCAAATCCGAATCGCCTTCTTCATCGCGACGGTCGTGCACGGCCTCGGGGATGGCATCCTCGCCGGAGTCCTGGACACGGGGAAGATCCCGAACGGGCTGCGGCACAGCTTCATCATGCTCGTGATCGCCCTGTTCGCGTTCCTGTTCATCTGAGGTGACCGAATGGCCCAATCCACGGAGCGGAACTACGCGCAGACGGAGGACGCGGACCGGAAAGGCTCCGACCGCCACGAAGCGAAGCGGATGCTCGACGGCATGGACGAGAAGAAGAAGAGCAGCACCGCCGCGACGCTCGATTCGATCAAGAAGCGCTACTTCACCCGCCTCCTCGGGGACAAGGGCATCAAGGTCAAATCGCCGAAGGTGAGCAGCGTCGAGGAGACGAGCCTCGGCAAGATCACGACGATCCCGAAGATCGTCCAGCGAAACATGAACGAGATCGAGATCCAGCCGATCCTCAAGAACTTCTCCTACGTGCGGATCTTGTACGACACAATGGGGAACGAATACTTCTACGAGGCGATCGAGCCGAAGCTCATCGAGGAAGAATCGGAAGTCCTCGATGTCCTCAAGGAGATCCTCGTCGAGAACCTCGAGATGCTGGACGACGCCGACCGCGCGCGGAAGGAGAACTACTTGCGGCGCATCGTCGACGGCCTCCTCCGGGAACTGGGGGTCGAGCTCCATCCGGTTTCGAAGGAACGCGTCCTCTATTACGTGTATCGAGACTTCATCCGGTACGGCCCGATCGACGTCGTCATGACGGACGCACAGGTCGAAGATGTCTCGTGCGACGGCGTCCGCGTGCCGCTCTACATCTACCATCGCAAGTACGGCTCCATCCCGTCGAACCTCAAGTTCGACAACGCGGAGGAGCTCGATTCGTTCGTCGTGTGGCTCGCGCAGCGGTCCGGGAAGCACATCTCGGTCGCGCAACCCATGCTCGACGCGACGATCCCGGACGGCTCGCGTCTGCAGGCCACCCTCGGCATGCACGTCACGAAGCGAGGATCCTCTTTCACGATCCGGCGATTCCGAGAGAACCCCTTCACCCCGCTCGACCTCGTCCGATTCAAGACGATGTCCCCGGAGATGATGGCGTACCTGTGGCTCGCGATCGAGAACGGGCAATCGATGCTCATCTGCGGCGGCACGGCTTCGGGGAAGACCACGACGCTGAATGCGATCCTCCTGTTCATCCCGCCCCAGATGAAGATCGTGTCCATCGAGGACACGCGGGAACTGAACCTGCCCCACGAGAACTGGGTGCCGTTGCTCACGCGCGCCGGGTTCGGCGGCCGGGTCGCTTCCACGGGCAAGCCCGCGGGCGAGATTGACATGTTCGACTTGCTCACGGCCGCCCTCCGTCAGCGGCCGCAGTACATGATGATCGGAGAAGTCCGTGGACCGGAGGCGTTCGTCGTGTTCCAGGCCATGGCCACCGGCAAGTCCGCGTACACGACGTTCCACGCGGATGACGTCCAGGCCATGGTCCACCGCCTCGAGAACGATCCGATCAACTTGCCGCGGGCCCTCGTCGCGGCCCTCGACATCGTCCTGCTCCAGGCGCAGGTGAAAGTCGGCACGGACATGACGCGCCGCGTGAAGGCGATCGTCGAAGTCGTCGGCACGGACCCGGAGTCGAACGAGCTGATCACGAACTCGGCGTACACTTGGAACCCGGCGGATGACACGTTCAACTACTCCGGCCATTCATACGTTTACGAGAAGATCTCCCTCGCCCGGAACTGGAATCAGCGGAGAATGGAACAGGAGGTCAAACGCCGCCTGGACATCTTCGAGTACATGAAGCGGATGGAGATCAAGAACTACCGGGACGTCGCGAAGATCGTGTCGTCCTACTACAAGGACCCGGACGGGATGATCAAGATCATCCGCGACACGCTCCAGGCCCAGGGCGTCGTAGTGCCCGCGAACTGAGGACCGCTACGGACCGCCCCGGCGACGAACGCCGAGAGAGGCCGTCCCCGAGGCCGCGAGGAAGCCTCCCAGGACCAGGAAGAGGATGGCGCTCGCATGGTTCGCGATGAGCCACCCCGCGAGCGCCGCCCCGAGCGATCCAATGCCGAAGACGCTCAAGAATGTGAAACCGAAGGCGAGGCCGCGAAGGGACCCAGGCACTTCTCCGGTGACCAGGATGTTCTGAAGGGGCTCGAGCGAGAACAGCAGAAATCCGAAAAGCAGCGCCGCGGTTGTGAACGCGCCTCCCGGCGGGAGGACCGCCAGGAGGACGAGGATCGTGGCCGCGCCCACCGATAACCCGAACAAGATGCGCTCGGAGTGACGGCGGTCCGCGAGTCGACCGGACACGACCTGTCCAATGGCCCCGAGGGCGAGGGCCAACGCGAAGAATCCGGCCCCCACGAATCGCGGGAGGAACGTCAGCCCACCTTGGTAGGCGAAGCCCGCGAACATGTAGACGAGCAGGATGAACGCGAACGAGCGGCTCCAGAGGGGGCGTGGAGACCGGTTTGAACCGAGGGCCGGAGCGGGGAGCTCGAAGGGGAGTGGCCCGAGGAGGAGCAGCAGGAGCGCGACCAGACCCGGGATGACGAGGAGGCCGGCCACGGACCGCCAGGACCCGCCGATCGCCAACGTCGCCCCGACGAACGCCGGGCCCGCGGCAATCCCGAGGCTCCCGCCCATCCCGTGCCAGCCCATTCCTCGGCCCTGCTCCGCGACGACGCGCGAGATGATCGACAATCCCGTGGGGTGGTAGATTCCGGAGAAGAGGCCCAGCGCACCGAGGGAGAGCGCGAGGAACGGAATCGACGGGCTCGCCGCGACGCCTACCATGGAAATCGAGATCCCCGCCGCGCACAGGAGCAACAGGCGGCCCGGTGGTCGCCGGTCCGCGAGAAACCCGAACGGGACCGCCCCCAGGCCATAGAAGCCGAATCCCACGGCCGCCAACAGGCCCAGCGTCACCTCGTCCGCGCCGAACTCCAGCTGCCAGGCGAGAAGGAAAATGGGGATCGACAGGATGTTCGCGTGGACCACGCCATGGAGGAATCCGAGGACGGCCACGACGCGCCGATCCTCCCGCCGCATCCAGGGCCGCATCGCCCGAGCGGCATAAGGACTTCTGCGATCACACGCGGAGAATCGCGCGGACCGCTCCCGGAATCTCAAGGACCAGGCTCACGACGATCGCGAGGAGGCGCCAAAGCCCGCGTGGCAGGGACACAGGACGAAAAGCGCGAGGGACGCGTATGGTCATTTGGGTATCGTTCGGTTCGAGCCGAACCGGTTCCCAGGAACGGCTATCCAGTGGGAACCGAGGTCCGGACCGGGACGAGTTCACGACTCGTCGTCCTTCGCCTCGTCGTCGTCCGTCTCGGATTGCGATGCGGCCTCTTCGTCTTCGACCGCCTTCTTGACGATCTTCCTCTGGATGAGCGGCTGGGGCGTGATCGCTTTGCGGATGACCCGGCGGGGAATGGCCTCCGTCACCGGAGCTCCCGCGGCTGTGGTCGGCGCGACCCCGGACGCGGCTTGCGAACCGGAAGGCGTCTCGGCAGGGGACGCTGCCCGGACCGGTTGACGGGCCGCCGACGGGACCTGGACGACCGTGCTCCCTCCGCCACCGCTCGGCGGGCGTTGCACTTCCCGCATCAGCGATCCGCACTTGTGGCACACGTTGGCCGTCACCGAGTTGAGGGTGCCGCAGGTCGGGCACGGCTTCGAGCCCATCTTGCGCATCTCCTCTTCCTCGCGGAGCCAGTCTTCGAACGTCACGAAGGTGGGCTGTTTCTTCCACCAGTCCTGGAAATCCCGGTCCGAGAGTTCGCGCCCGAGCTGACGCGAGGCCTCCTGATGCAGTTTCGACACGACCTCGTCGTACTGGAGGCGCATCTTCTCCCCGTAATCGGCCATCTCGACCTCGCCGGTCGCGAACTCGACGCCGCACTCCGGGCACTGCTTCACGTCGACCGGGATCCAGGCCTGGCAGTTCGAGCACTTCGCCATGTCCCGCTCGAACTCGACGCCGCACTTCGGGCAGGTCGTCGCGTCCTCCGGGATGAAGGCGCCGCACTCGCCGCACTCGACCATCTTGCCGAGGCCGTAGACCTTCCAGTAGACCGTGACGCCGGCCGCGACGGCGACCGCCGCGCCGAGGATGACCAAGAAGAGCCACCATGGGACGCCGAGGATCGGGACCGGGCTGCTGAGGAACGGCAGGCTCTTCTTCACCGTGATCGGCTGGGTGCCGGGCCCGATGATGCCGGACGAGGGCGTGACGACGACGTCGTAGGAGCCGTCCGGCAGACCGGGGGCCACGGCGAGGGTGCCGATGAAGAATCCGTCGGCTTGGGTGACGGTCGTGTTCGACGCCATGACGGCCGCGCCCTGACGCAGCTCGATCGTGAGGGCCACGCCCGCGATTCCGTTGTTCGTGCTCTGATCCCGGACGTATCCGGTGACGCCGAGGGAGGCGCCCGGCTCGAGCGTCTGGCCCGCGCTCGGCGACATCATCGCGACGTATCCTTGGGGCGGCAAGACGTTGAACGTGACCGTCGCGGTGTTGTTCGCCTCTTGCGCGGCTCCGCCTTCGTTGATCCGGTTGTCGGGGTCGACCTTGAGGAGGATCTGCTGGTTGCCGGTGAGGGGGATGCCGCTGACATTGAGCGAGACGTTCAGGAAAGTGCCGATCGTGCGGCCATCGACCCGGCCGAGCTGGAGGGCGCCGAAGAACGCGGCGACGGAGACGTTCAGGGCCGCGGTCTGGCCCGCGTTGTACACGAGCACGTCGATCGTGAAGGGCTGATTCTGCGTCACGGTCCGCACACCGGGGTAGTCGCTCTGATGGAGCGCCAGGTCCGGCGGCGTGAGTGCGTTCACGGAGAACGTCGCATTGTTGTTGCCGAGGACGTAGTCCTTGTTGCGGATGTCGGTGCTCGTCGGCGTCCGCAGGCTGAACGTCAGGAGGTGGGCTCCGGTGGACGATGGCCGCCACAGGACCGTCAGGGTCACATCGAGGCCGGGGCTGATGTCGAACGTCACCGGTCCGCCCACCCGCTGGGCCCCTTCCCAGACTTCGAGGATCGCCCCGGTGGCCCGGTTCGTCCCCACGTTGTGGGCCACCACGCGCACCTGCGCGTCGTTGTTGAGGACCGGGTCGGTTGAGAACTGGACGTCCGCCGACGTGATCGCGAGGTCCGGCCACGTGAAGAGCGTGAAGGTCCGCGGGAGGATGTTGTTCAATTCGTTCGTCTCGCGGATCGCTCCGCCATCCGAGACCGAGGAGAGCGGCGGATCGACGACGGCGGACACGGTGCGGCTCGATTCGAGGGCGCCGTTCGGACGCCAGACGATCGTGGCCGTCGTGGTCGCGTTCTTCGGGACGAGCGCGAGGACCGTGTCGTTGATCCAGACGCCGGCCGCCATGTAGTCGAACGGAGTGAAGTCCATGAGGCCGTCGCCGTTGCGGTCCACGTTGTCCTCGAAGAAGCTCACGCGGACATTGTGGACATCGACTTGGCCCGTGTTTCGGATCGTCGCCGTCACCTGGATGTTCGTGTTGACCGGCTGGAGGGCCGAGGCGCCGTTGCCGCCGAGCACGGTCATGGCCGTGATGCTGAGGTCCGGCGTGAGACTGGAGAACGTCAGCTGAGCGCCCGCGTCGGCCGTCAGGAGGAGCGAGGCCGGCGAGTCCGGCTGGTACGTCGTGACGTCGACGACCGCCGATCCCGTGGCGAGATAGGAGTTGTTCAGGACGCGGGCCGAGGTCGTTCGCGTCTCGGCAAAGGCCCGATACACGATCGAGCCGCTCGGAGCGGAGACCGGCCACGTCGTCGAGTTGGCGAGGTAGATGTCGTCGACCGCAGGGTTCGGGACCGTAAACGGCGTCAGCGTGTTCGGGTCGAGGCGCTGAACGAGAATGTGGACGTTCGAGCCCGCGAGGGACGTCCCAGTCCCGTCGACCGCGTTCACATCGAGCCACCAGTAACGGCTCACCTGCGCGCCACCCGTGATCATGCCGACCCACCAGGAACCGCTCGGATCGAACGTCTGGACCGAGGTGAGCTGCACGTTCTGGGTGCCGCCGAAGACGAGCTGGGAGGTCTGGATCTGGTTGAACGTCGTGTTGCGGATGTCCAGGTCGACCGTGTTCGCGTTGCCATCATCCGTGAGGAAGGCGAGATTCGTGACGCCGGGGAGGCTCGCGTCCCAGAGGTGCGTCGTCTGAACCGTGTCGATCCAGAGGCTGGGACCGAGGAACGAATCGCGAACGAGGGTGGCGCTGCCGCCGAACAGGGTGACGTTCGCATCGATCGTCGAATCGGAAATCGCGACGCTGGATGTGGGCCCTTCCTCGCGGAGCATTCCAGGGGAGCCCTGCGCCGTCAACGTGAGCGCGCTCCCTCGGCTGGCGACGAGGGTGCCGCCGTTCGAGACGTAGAAGGCGAGCGGATAGTTGCTCCAGACCCTGGAGTTGACCAGGGTCAGCTGACCGCCCGAAAGGATCTTCACGTACGCCCGCGAGTCGCCGGCCGACCCCTGGTCGACGTACAGGCCGCCGTCCGTGATCGAGATGGATCCGGAGATCTCGAGGCAGCTGGAGACAGAGACGGAACCGACGATCTGCCGGTTGAACGACCAGGCCGTGACGCCGGTCGGGCAGATTTGGAGGCTGCTGAAGGCCATCGTGACCCATTTGGAGTTGTTCGCGGCGCTGACCGCCGGATAGGGGTCGTAGAACTCGTCGCCCGAGGTGCTCGAGGCCGCGTACGTCACCTGCTGGTGGTAGTTCCCGAACGATTCCGCGTTGGGAAGGCTGGCCGTCGTGATCTGGTCCGTGAACAGCGGGATGAGCGCGAAGCCATTCGCGTCCGTCCGGTTCCAGGCGTTCGACCCGCCCGCGGTCCGGCCGAGGTACCAAAGGGTGCGTGAGGTCGGCGTGGTCGCGAGCGCGTTGTCCGGATATTGCGCGGTCGTGATGCTCGGGCTGAGCGTCGACCACGCGGTCGCCCCACTGACCGGGATTCCACTGGAGTCGACGACGGTTGCATACAGCCATCGCATCAAGTCCACGTTCCCGCCGACGGCGGTCGGCCGAAACGCCGGGACCCAATCCGATTTCGCGGCGGGGTCCTGCGTGCGGTCGATCGTCACGTTGTACAGGTACGCGTTCGACGTCCCGTCGACGCGGAGCTCGTTGTGAACTCCGACCAGGTTGGAATAGTCCGCCCCGATGTACGAATCGTACGCGTAGAGGTTGCTCGTCGCGGTCAGCACGAGATTGCCCGGCGTGCCGCCGGTGTACTCATAGAGGCGCTCGAGCCGGGACCGGTACACGCTGGCCGTCGTAGTCGCCCATGCCATCAGAGGCGCGTCGTTGTTGTCATCCGTGTTGATGCCAAGACTCGAAATCTCCGAATCGGTGAAGCCGGTGATCTTCGAATCCGTGACGTTGATCGTCGCGCTTGTCGCGTTGAACCAACCGGGGAACTTCAGGATGGCGCCGTTCTTCATCGTGAACCGGCTGTTCGCGCCGGACACGGTGAAAGCGAGCCGGAGGAACGGAGCAATCGAATCCGTCTGCGTCGTGACGATCGAATTGTCGAGGATGAGTTCGCCGCCCGCGTTCACGTTGAGGGCGTAGCCTTCGTGCGAGGTGTCTTTCGAGAAACTCAGGCCGCCGTCGGTCAACGTGAGGCTGCCTCCCGCGTTCACGTTGATCGTGCCGTCGACGGAGTAGAGGATGCCGCTGCACACCTGCGTGTTCGTGATCGTCCAGTCGCCGGTGATCACCCCGCCCACCTGGTCGCAAGTCCCGGCGCGCGCTGCGGGGGTCAGCGCGAGGAGCGCCGCGAAGAGTCCGCCGAGGGCGACCGACCAAACGATGAGGAGGGTAAGGGCCCTCGCATTCCGTTCGGTGGCGTTAGACATCCGAAGCCACCCGCCCATTGAGGCACCGGGCTACCCCCTGAGAAATGAGACCGGTGGGCATGATACGCTGCCCATCCGGGACCGATTCTTAAAAAGCTTCTCGGATGATTATCCAACCCGATACGTATCTGTTCTCACATCGGAAAACACTCGGCTTCGTCCGCGAACGTGATTTCCATATTGAGTCATAAATAAAAATCGCTTCAATCGCGCGAAAGGCGGCCGTGCCGACGCGGACGAACACGCCCGCGCCGCAAAAGGCCCGCGACGCGACCCCAATCACGTCCGTTGCACGATTGTCCCAAGTCCGTCGGACGGCCGTTCAGGGCCGCATGCCGATCCGCGGTCTAAGGGGCGCCATCCACCGCAGGCACGTCTGCGCGCCACTCCTGATTCTCACGCTATCACGGGTTGGTAACTACCACGAACAATTTATATATCGTCGGGTCGGGTGCAAGTCTGTTTCCCTGAGCCCACCGGGAGGCACTCCATGAGAACCATCCTCCGCGAAGACGAGTCGGGTGTGTCCGAGGTCGTCGGCACGATCCTGATCCTCGCGATGACCGTCGTGCTGTTCTCGGTGATCATCGTCTGGGTGACCAACATCCCAACGCCCGCGGCCCAGGCTCGGACGGACATCCAGTCCGAGATGAACCCGATCTATAGTGGCGGCGTCGAGATCGGCGTGAACATCACGCTGACCCACCAGGGCGGCGAGCCGCTGCAGCCGGTGCCCACCCTCATTTACGTCATCTCGCAGCGCGGCACGAATCCGCCTCAGACGGACACGGTCATCCTGCATCGGTTCAACGGCTTCCTCGTGACCCCGAGCGGCCTCTTGGACGGTACCAACAGCGTGTGGGACATCGGCGAGCGCTGGGAATACAAGAGCTTCAGCCTCCGGTCCTCGGACCAAATCACAATCATCATCGTCGACAACCTGAAGAGCATCGTCCTGTGGACCGGCCCCATGAACGCCCCGGCCGGCACGCGCCCTCCGGTCTTCATCGACAAGTGGACGGACGGCGTCTTGGCCACGGAAGAGATCGACCCGGTCCAGGCGACACAGGGATTCTACATCTTCGCGAAGCTCACAGACCCGGACAACGACCTGAATGTGAATTCGGTCTACGTGACGATCACCGCATGGTACGGGTCAGGCACTTCGTGTGCCACCCCCCAGCCGATGAAAGATAACGGGGTCGCCCCGGACCGCATCGCGGGAGACAAGATTTTCTCCTTCGGAGGGAACGCCTGCACGAATCCTCCGTATCCTGCCCTCACGTGGGCCGGATCCATCATCCTGCTCAATGCGACGGACTTGAAAGGCCACCAGACGACGACCCGCCTCGTCTTGGACGTGGTTGCGCCCCTCACGGGCGGAGGTGGGAACACCGGGACGATCCCGAGCCAGCTGTGGCAATACATCGGCTACGTCCAGATCCGGACCGGGGAGGTCTGGGTGTCGAACCTCAGTTCCCCGTACAACTCGCCGAACACGTACCAGCCGTACCGGGTCACGCGAGCCCAACTGAACGGGAACGGCGGAGCCCTATTCCATTACAAGATGGTGAACCACGGCAACACCACGATCTTCATCGACGGATGGAGTGAGGCGTTCTTCCAGAACACCCAGTCCGCGAGCGGTGCCGTCGCCTTCATTGCCGCGCCGTGCAGCACGGCGATCGCGGCGAACGCGGGCGGAGTCGCACCGTACCCCGGCACGGCTGGGAACATCAACGATTTCCAGTATGCGCGTACCGGCTTGCCCGCCGGGTGTTCGGTGACGAGTCCTGTCGCGGTCTTCGACATCAACACCTTCAACCAGGACACCGGTGGCACCCCGTACGTGATGTTGGCGTACGCCAAGACACCATTCTCCACGGGCTCCGCCAATGTCTGGGGCTCCGCCACCTTCTTCATGAGCATCCTCGTCTCGGGCATGGCGGGTCCCACGAACTACACGTACGGGCAACTCTCCGGGATCGGAGCCAACCCGAACAGCTGCGGCGGCCTCGGACCGGCGTACAACCCCTTCAACCACCTGAACGACCCGATCGTGGCGTGCCGGACCTCGTGGTACGCCCAAGTGATTCCGTTTATCGGGATGGTCGTGTACTAGTCCGCGGAGCGGGAATCGGGTAAACCCAGCCCACAAGTGTGACGCAACCCTCCGCGCTAGTTCGCCAACCGACCCGCGCGTGACCTCGGTGCGCGCAATCTGCGTTTCGGGTGCACTCCCCCAAGCCCGTGGGCGTCCGGTCGAGAGCCGATCCAGTACCGTACCCGAGCGAGGGTGTCGCGACCGGCGGATACCTCCGCGCGTGTCCGTCATGTCCCCGGGCAGAAGGTTGAACAACGTTGCCCGCTTGCCGGGAATGTCCGGGTCGAGTAAGGGCCCAAATAGATTCCGCGGAGAGCGACATGTCCGATCCGAATGAGGTCCATCCCCTTCGTGACGGCGGGATCACGTGGGTGTTCTATTTCCGACGATCGGAGGTGCCTCCGCGGGAGCTCGCAATCGTTTCGCGGGCCAAACGGGGACGGCTTCTGCGCCTCGCGGTCACGTTCGGCTTTCCGGACCCTAGCTTCCGGGAATACCGGAGTACGACAGCGGTCCATCTGTGGCAGATGGACACGCTCCCGACGACGATCTCTTGGCGCGAGGTCTTTGTCCATGTCTTCACACACGAGCCGCTACACCACGCGATTGGCCGGTCTCTCGCCGAGATCGCCGAGAGCGGAGACCAGGAGTGGGTCATCAGCCGGCTCGGCGACGGGCGCTGGTGGTAGGCCGCCGTTTTACGACCAAGACCGTCGAGGGAGCGATCGGTTGCCGCCGATCAGGGTGACTCTGCGGGGAGCGTACGGCGGCCACTTGGCCCCGCCTCTCAACGACATAATCCGAACAGAAGGGGGCGTCCTCCCCCGCGAAGCCGACCGAAAGGAATCAATGCGGAACAGAGAATGTGGGAGCGCGGACACAAGCTTGCGCGCGCAACCGTTCTGTCCTTACTGCGGAGTGTCGATGCCATGGTCCGAACTAAGGCCACACGAGGAGGCCCGACACTCGGACATCCTGGCGGCGTTGCAGCATCCCGGAACGGAACTCCCAGCTGAACGCACGTGCCCCATATGTGGCGCGGTTCTGGCTTGGGGCGCCTACAAACGCCACGTTCAGGTCCTCCATCCGCGGATCGCATGGTATGGCCGTTTCGTGGTTGAAGTCACGACCGCCGTTGTAGCTGGATATTTCGTGGCGTATTTCGCGCTCACGATATTGTGGTTGTCTAACGCAATCTCACTCGCTGCCTACGTCTACAGCGGTGTCGTGTTCGTAGTTTTGCTCGGGCTTACGGCCTATTGGATTCGGGTCGTGGCGCTACGGCACTTGCTTCAGCTTCGGGCCGTCTGGCAAGCCTCAGGATCGGGCTCTGTCACGCCTGCCAACCAGGCCCCTCTGCAGAAATAAGGGGGACGGGCCGGGAGGCCGGCACTAGAGGGGGAACGAGGGCGTCGACAACATCATCCGAACAGAAGGGGGCCTCTTCCGCAGCGAAGCACCGGAACCTTTCAATCTCCAGACACAGGTTCGGGCACGTTGAAGCCGTACGACGTGGTCCGCATCGTCAGCGACCGCTTCATCGAAGCTGGAGTGCCGCCCGGATCGATTGGAGTCGTGGTGGATCAGCACCCCGGCGGCGCAGTGGAGGTCGAAGTCTCACGCCCGGACGGCGCGACAATCGCGGTATTCTCGGCGAGACAAGACGAACTCGAACCGGTTGATCCTCGCTCCCTGGGTCCACGACCCGAACTACCCGAGGCGGACCAGGCAATTTTCGACACCCTCCACGCGAGCCACTTGGATTTCCGAGACCCCCACCGTGTCGAACACCACCTCTACTTCCCAACGCACCCCGCTGCCAAACGGGCTGTTCAGGAGCTACGCGCCGCGAAGTACAAGCTCCGGCAGGGCCCATCCGCGGAGGGCGACGAGTGGCTGGTCCGCGCGTCACATACAACTTTGCTTGATGAACAGCTAATCGCCGGGACGATTTCTGCCATGCGGAGACTCGCCGCCTCATTCAATGGCCGCTACGACGGGTGGCAAGTCCAAGACATAAAGTGAAATGGGGAAAGGGCCGGGCCACGAAGGTCCGGCATGGGTGGGGAACGAGGGCTGTGACGACATAATCCGAACAGAAGGGGGCGTACGTTCGGTCGCCCGGGGCGGCGGAACAGCCGGCGGCGTAGATTAGGAAGGCGGAATCTGTTCGGCCGCTCCCAACCCGGGACCGCATCCCAGAACTCATACAACGTGGCCCACACCGTTCTTTAGAGGACTCCCGGTCGGGCGGTCCTCTGCCGAGTGGTGCAGCCTATCGGCCCTTACCGCTCAGCGGCAGCAATGCTCGATTCCCGGCACAGGTTCGTGAGACCAGACCCCGCTCGTTTCGAAGGCGTTGGCGCATCGCCCGAGTACGCCGCTGATCGAGTGGTACCTCGCCGCTTTCATCCACACCCACACTCACGAC